>JAYRFD010000032.1:0-10406 GCA_041908565.1 Polyangia bacterium
ACATCGGTCCTCGATCGAGCGTCTGGTTCGGCGCCATCATCCGCGGCGATGTCTTTCACATCCGAATCGGCAGCGAGACATAGATCCAAGACAACACCGTGCTTCACGTCACGCACGATCGCTTTGCGACCACCGTCGGCAATCGCGTGACCGTCGGGCACTCGGTGACTCTGCACGGCTGCACGATCGGCGATCTGTGCATCATCGGCATGGGAGCGACGGTTCTGGATCAAGTCGAAGTGGGCGAGCGCTGCATCGTCGGCGCCGGTTCCTTGCTGACGCCGGGAACCAAGGTACCGCCGGGACATCTGGTCGTCGGCGCCCCGGCCCGCGTGAAGCGCGCGCTGTCAGAAGCCGAGATCGAGTGGCTGGCCGCATCAGCCGCGCACTATGTCGAGCTTGGAAAGCTGTACGCCGAAGAAGACGCCGCACTGGGTCTTAACAGCGCACGCTAAGCAGCATTCAGCGAACGGCTGAGCGCCTGAACAGGGGCGTCGACAAAGATTCGGGGGACGTTTAGCGAGACGGGGGGAACAGGCAGGAAGGGAACCGCAGACGCGGTGTCTGCGGTGAAGCGCAAGGGCAGAACGACTATTCGTCGTATTCCTCTTCGCCTTCTTCGCGAGCCTTGCGGCCCTTCTTCTTGGCCTTCTTGTCCTTGGCTTGCGCGAACAGGTCGCCCAGCTTGGCGCCCATGTCCGAGCCACCGGCATAGCCCTGAGCCGCCGAGACTTCGGCCTTGCGCTGCGCGGCCTTGATCGACAGGCCGATCTTGCGCTCTTGCGGATCGAGCGAGATGACCTCGACCTGCACATCCTGACCGGCCTTGAGCACGTTGCGCGGATCTTCGACGCGCTCTTCCGAGATCTCGGAGACGTGGACCAAGCCCTCGACGCCCTTTTCCAGCTCGACGAAGGCGCCGAAGTCGAGCACCTTCTGCACCTTGGCGGCAACCATCTTGCCGACCGGGTACTCGTAGGGGATGCGATCCCATGGATCCGGGATCAGCTGCTTGATGCCCAGCGAGATCTTCGGCTTGTCGCCGTCCGTCATGTCGATGTTGAGCACGGACGCTTCGACTTCATCGCCCTTGGTGAACATCTCGGACGGGTGCTTGACGCGCTGGGTCCAGCTCATGTCGCTGATGTGGACCAAGCCATCGATGCCATCTTCGATTTCGACGAAGATGCCGAAGTCGGCGATGTTGCGCACGCGGCCCTTGACCACCGTGCCCGACGGGTACTTGGCGGCCAGCGTCTCGTAGGGATTCGGCTCAAGCTGCTTCATACCCAGCGAGATGCGGTTGTTCTTGACGTCGATGTCCAGAACGACTGCTTCCACCGTGTCGCCGACCGCAACCACCTTCGACGGGTGCTTGACGCGACGGGTCCACGACATCTCGCTGATGTGCACCAAGCCTTCGATGCCTTCTTCCAGCTCGATGAAGGCGCCGTAGTCCTTGAGCGAAACCACCTTGCCCTTGACGACGGTGCCGGGCGTGTAGCGCTCGGACGCGTGCAGCCAGGGGTCTTCGGTGATCTGCTTGAGACCCAGGCTGACGCGCTCGGTCTCGTGGTTGAACTTCAGCACCTTGACGCGCACGTGATCGCCGACCTGGAACAGCTCGGACGGGTGATTGACCCGGCCCCAGCTCATGTCGGTGATGTGCAGCAGGCCGTCGATGCCGCCCAGATCGATGAAGGCGCCGTATTCGGTGAGGTTCTTGACGATGCCCTCGACCACCTGGCCTTCGGTGAGCTTCTCGAGCGTCTGCTCTTTCAGCTCGGCGCGCTCCTTTTCCAGCAGCACGCGACGCGACAGCACGATGTTGCCGCGCTTCTTGTTGAACTTGATGACCTTGAACTTGTAGTTCTTGCCGATGAAGGCGTCCAAGTTGCGCACGGGTCGCAGGTCCACCTGCGAGCCAGGCAAGAACGCCTTGACGCCACCGCGAATCGAGACAGCCAGCCCGCCCTTGACGCGCTGCGAGATGACGCCTTCGATCAGCTCATCGCGCTCGCAAGCGGCAGAGATCTCGTCCCACACCTTGAGACGATCGGCCTTTTCCTTGGATAGCTCGCAGAGACCGTTTTCGTTCTCGCGGGCTTCCAGATAGACCTCGATCGAGTCCCCTTCCTTGATGGTCACTGAGCCATCGGCAGCGATGAACTCAGCGAGCGGCACCTGGCCTTCAGACTTGTAGCCAATGTCGACGACTACGTGGTCCTTGTTGACCTGAATGACGCGGCCACGAACGATCTCACCCTCTTTGATGTCTTCGCGCTTGAGGCTCTCCTCGAACAGAAACGCGAAGTCGTCTTCGTTGGCGCCACTTTGACGCAAGCCTGAGGGGGTTCCTTGAACTGGGGACATGCTTTCTCTGATTCTCCCTTCCGCCGTCGACTATCCGTCGAGGCGAGACCTACTCGTGCCAGCCTCTAGCGTTCCCTTCCGACCGCGCTGCCAGCCCCGCGTGACTGCAGGACAGAGCGAAAGACCGACCGAAAGGCAAACGAATCGAGACCGCGCACTGAGAATCAGCTGCGGCGGTGCAAGCGCTAACTTTTCGGGGATTTTCCGGCGAGGTTGAAGCGAACCGAGAGAGCAACACGGAAGTAGGAGCGAACCTTATGCTGCTTCAATAGAGAGCGTCAAGCGTTTTTCTAAGTATCCGATTTTATGGGCGAATCGGCGTTCCAAGAGGCGCTTCAGACGGCCTCTTCCGTCGTCGGAACGGGCGTGGCTACGCTGGCAGCACCAACCCGGCGGGCTGCCGTGCTGGATCCATCTTCTGATCCAGCATAAGGCGCCTGGGCAGGCGGTAGCTGCAGCTTGCTTCGGCACAGCGACTCGACCTGATCGATGACCTCGTCCAGCGACAGGTGGCTGGTATCGAACAGCAGCGCGTCGTCGGCCTGACGCGTCGGAGCCGTGGCTCGCGTCGAGTCGCGATGATCGCGCTCGCTGATCGCGGCCAGGGTTGACGCATAGTCGGGACTGCCCCCGGCTTGGCTGCGCCCTTTCTGTTCGACGAAGCGACGCTGCGCCCGCACCTCGGTCGATGCGGTCATAAACAGCTTGATCGGGGCATGCGGCAGCACGACGGTGCCGACATCGCGTCCCTCGGCAACGCAGGGACCGCTCTGCGCCAGCTGACGCTGAAGCCCCAGCAGGGCGGCCCGCACCTCGGGATGCGCCGATACAAACGAAGCCGCTTGCGAGATCTCGGGAGAGCGAATGGTCAGCGTCACGTCGACAGAGTCCAAGAAGACCTTGCCCTCTTCCGGACCGGGACCGCGACCGAAGCGAATCGGCAGGCTGCCGGCCAGCTGACCCAGCGTCGGTCCGTCGCTAAACGCGATGCCGCGCTGCTGCGCATGCAGAGCCAGGCTGCGGTAAATGGCCCCGGTATCCAGCAAGAAGAAGCCAAGCCGCCGGGCCAGGGCGCGCGCGACCGTCGACTTTCCGGCCCCCGCGGGGCCGTCGATAGCGACGATGGGATAGGGCTGCGATGGACGGTCTGACTGCTGCATGTCGTTGCGGTTCACTCTGCTCGCGTCGGGTTCGGAATGGAAGGCCTACAAAGTGGACGGCCTACTAATAGTTAGGGGTCGCTGGCGGCCTACTGACGTCGGACCAAAGCGCCGGTGTCTCCCACGGCAACCAGGCCGCGGACGCCCTGGCCAGTCACGGCAAACAGATCGCTGCGCGTGCCGCTGACTTCTTCAGTGAACGCGCCACCCGTGGCCGGACGATGGGCCACGTAGCCGGCGGCTCCGACGACGAAAAGCTCGCCATCGCTGACCGCAAGGCCATACAGATGCAGCGGGGCGGTCATGCCGCTGGGCGGTCGCAGGGTCTCAAGCTGCCAGCGGTCGGCAAGGCGACTGAGCACGATCCCATACTCGCCAGCGACGATCGGTGCACCGTCTGCGGGATTTACCGCCACGGCATAGTAGTTGCCGCGAGCCGCCGCTTCGATCGTCAGAGGATCCTTGTCCCAGCCCAGCTGACCGCGCCGCACGATCGCGCTGTTCAAGCCGACCGCGACCAGGCCATCCAGTCGTGATCCACCGACGGCACGTAGCGATAGGCCAGCCAAGGCAGGGGCGGTCTCTGCAGCCCATACTCCGGCCGTTTGTCGACGAGCGACCACGCCGCTATCGCCGACAGACACCACATCGCCGCTGGGCAGGACCACGACGCCGAACAGGGCGGTCGACGTGGCTAGCTCGCTGCCTTCTTTCATCCAGGTCCCGCTGACCCGGCGCAGGACGGTCCCGCGATCGCCGACGGCAAAGACTTCACTGGGCGACCGAGCCGCCACCGCGTACAGGTTGGCATCGGTGCCGCTGGCTTCCTTCTGCCAGGTGCCCGCGCTGCGATGCAGGATGACGCCCCCGTGGCCTACGACATAGATCTCGCTGGCTGCGGCGTCTGATACCCAGACGGCACGCAGGGTCTGCGCCGTCCCCAGGCTGCTGTCCGGTTGCCAAGCGGCGGCCCCCAGATCGCTGCGTGGGCCATCCATACGATTCGCCCCGCCGTCGCCGCCATCTGCCGCCGGTCCTGCGACCGCCAAGTCGGGCAGTGAAATGTCCGGGTTTGGCAAGCACCCCCAGAAGGCCCACGACGACAACGAGGAAACGCCCACAGCGATGAGGAGTCCCGACAGAATCCGGCGCATGGTTGAGTCTGCCGAGACCTTGAACGGTCTGCCCCAGTTCTGTCAAGAACCAGCGCCACCTCCGTCGTCTTGGAAGCCCAATCTCGATCGACAGACGTCGCCGCTGCAGCACCGTTGCGAATCGTGGCCATGGCACAGAACTGGACATCAGCGACGCGTGAACCAGGATGCACGGATGCCTTTTGTTCGTACCGTAGCCACCGGCGTGGAAGTCGATGTCTGGGTGGTGCCCCGCGCATCGCGCCCATCCCTTGGGCCGCTTGAGAAAGCGCGTGACTGTCTGCGTGTCGCCGTCAGCGCTCCCCCCGTTGACGGGGCCGCCAACGAAGCGGTTCGCGAGCTTCTTGCAAAAGGACTTGCCACCGCCAAAAGCCACATCCGCCTTCTGCGCGGGGAAACCGCCCGCAAAAAGACGTGGATCATCGCTGGCGACCCCACCGTCCTGCTGGCTCGGCTGCAGGACCTGGCGCAGTCAGGCTAAGCAACCGAGCCTGCGCAGGAGACGCAGGGTTGCGATCGGTCGCGCTCAATGTGGAATCTGGAATGTGGCATGGGCGCAGGTGTGCTGGGGGCGACCGCAGCGTGCCTACTGCGGGCTGGCTCTCTCGCTTGAAACACGGTAAGCCTCTGCGGGCATGAACACGTCGCGACTGATTCCTCCCTCGCTACGCCGCCGCCGCTTGACGACTTGGGCCACCTGCCTGCCGCTGACTGCGCTGTCGCTGGCCGTGCTGCCGTCGATCGGCTGCGGTCGCAACACCGGCCTCAGCCTAACCATCTTGACGGGCTCTGGCAGCGGCGATGATCCCTTCGCGGGAGCGACGACGATCTCGGTCACGCTGCAAGGCGCCGAGTTTCCTGCCAAAGAATCGCTGGCCCCGATCACGGGCGGCAAGTTCGACGTGAAGCTAGAGCTGTCCGAGCCACCGCGCGACAAGTGGTTGTACATCACCATTGAAGCGCGCGACTCGGCGGGCCAGCCCGTCGGGCGCGGACGAACGCCGCTTCTGCAGCTACCGCGCGAAAACACCAACATCAGCATCTATGTGGGTCGCCCGGGACGCGTCACCACATCGCCCGCGTCGCTGCCGGATGACAACGGCAACACGACCATGCCGGTCGGACGCAAAGCGCTGGCGGCGACCTCGCTGCGCGGTCGTCGCAGCACCACCGAGCCCGGCCTGGGTGCGCTGATCGTCGGGGGAGTCCAGGACAGCGGCAGCTTGCAGTCGCGCGCCTGGCGGTACAGCCCGGTCTTGCATCAGCTGATCGACGCCGGCACCCCCAAGGTCGTCCGCCAGGGCGCGGCGCTTTTGCCCAGCGCCGACAGCGACATCGGTCAGCAGGCCATCCTGTGGGGCGGAGCAGACGCCAGCGGATCGCTGCCCACCGTCGCGGACAAGTACGATCCGCAGGTCAGCGATGCATCGGTGCTGTGGCAAGTGCCCGCTCCCGAGGTCGCCGATCCCGGTGCCCCAGGCGCCTATGCCCCGACGGCGGTTGAGCTCAAGGACAGCCTCTTTTTAATCAGCGGAGGAAGTGCCAACGCAGCACCCGGCAGCGATCAGCCGCTGGCCCAGGCCGTCTTGTGTCAGCGACAGTCCGGCACCGGCGGAGCGGCTCGGGTCGGCATCACCCGCCTGCCTGCCATCGCCGGCAGCGGTCCGTTGGTGGTCGCCCGCAGCGAGCACACCGCAACCCAGGTCACCTTGGGCGACGGAGTCGGCGCACTGCTGTTTGGTGGCCTATCCGCCGCCGATCGCAGCGCCGGCAAGCCACCTGTCGAGCTGTTTCGCGAAGGCCCGGGCAAGAACACGTTTGCGGCCCTGCCGCTGATGCCAACGCAGCCCGATTCGCGCCGCGGCCACGTCGCGACCACGCTGCCCAGCGGCAAGGTGCTGATCGTCGGCGGCTACACCGAAGAGGCCTCGGGCCAAAAGACGGTGCTGGCATCGGCCTTGTTGATCGATATCACCGCTGGGACCTACCAGACCCGCCCCACGCTTTTGCGCACGCCGCGCTACGCCGCCACCTTGCTGTCCCTGCCCAAAGAGATCCTCATCTGCGGCGGCTTCGGTCCCGGTCCCAGCTACGCGCCTCTTTCCGACTGCGAGCTGTTCTCTCCCGACGACAACCTGGCCGCGCAAGGCGATCCCATTGTCCTGCCCCGCGCCCGCGCCGGCCATGTCGCGGTACGGCTTGAGACCGACCAAGTGCTGCTGATCGGTGGCTCTGGCGAAGGCAATCGCGCCGTCGCTCCCATCGACCTGTACACGCCGCGTTAGGCCGCCTCTTCGTCGGCTTCCAAGGTGGACTCGATCGCCCGGCCGACCTGATAGGCTGAAGCCTGGATGCCTCGCCCGGATCCCATCGCCTGCGCCGATGCCCTGATCGACCACCTGCTGGGGCAAGCGCAGGGCCACGTCGACCGCCTGCTTCGCGAAAGCGAAGACCAGCTTCCCCGCGTGCTGCACGAGCTTCATTCGCGCGGGGTCTTGCCGCTGCTTTTGGCCCGCGATCTGCTGACACTGCTTTACGCCGCCTGCGATGCCCAGGTCCTGCCCGCCGTCTTTCGCTGCGTGGTCGACGCCGGTCTTTATGAAGCCCTGCGCGAACACTTGCCGCGCGTCGGCACAGGCTTTGACGCCCTGCTGTCCGATCTGGCCGATGCCCGACCCTCCTTCGACGAAGACCGCTTGAACGAAGCGGCGCTGAACACGCTGTACGAAAGCCCGGCCGACGAATACCACTTTGATGCGCTCATCGTCCCAGGCTTCACGCCGGTGCGCACCAGCCGACCGCTGGGAGTCCGCGATCTGCCGGCCGCTCAGCACCGCTTGGATCTGGCGCTGAAGCTGTTACGCCACGCCACCGCGCCGGTCGTCTTGGTCAGCGGCGGCTGCGTCCATCCCGCCGGCACGCCGATCAACGAAGCGCTGTCGATGCGCGAATACCTGATCGACGAAGGCTGCGATCCAAGCTCGATTGTCGTTGAGCCCTACGCTCGCCACACCACCACCAACCTGCGCAATGCTGGCCGCATCTTGCGGCAGGCCGGCCGGACCCGCGGTCTGATCGTCACCGGCTTTGACAACCCCGCGTTCAGCCAGGCGTTCTATCTGGCCAATCCGACGCTGTCGACGTTCCACGAACGCTGCCGCCGCGAGCTTGGCTACATCCCCGGCGAGCTGCACCGCCACGCCGAAAACCAAGTCGCCTTCACCCCCAGCCGCGAAGTAGACCGCCGCACCCTGCACGATCCCTGGGACGCCTAACACACCGCCTGCGGCTCAGCGGGCGGCGGGAATTGGCTTTCGCCCCAGGCTGTAGGGCAGCAGGCGGGCGATGTTGCGCGCGTCGTCGATGCCGCGATGAGCGGTGCCAGAAAAGCGCAGACCGACGCGGCGCAGCGCCTGTCCCACACCCAGCTTGGATCCATCGCCGGACCGTCGCAGAAAGGCTTCCTTCAGGTTGATGTGCTGGCTTCCCAATGGAGCCCGAATGCCCACGCGCCGCTCGTCCCGGCTGAACTGCTGGCGGTCGTAGTCGCCCCAAGAACAGAACGTGAAGCGCCCCATCACCCCTTGTTCGTTTAGGAACTGCGCCAAAGCCGACATCGCCTGTGCAAACCCCGGAGCCCCGTCGACATCGGCCTGTCGAATCGAGGTCAGCTGCACACAAAAAGGAGTCAAGCGCGGGTGGCGCATCGGCTTCACAAAGGTCTGAAACTCGGCCTGCGGGTTCAGGTTTGTCGCGTCGCACAGCACGGCGCCGACCTCGATGATCTCGGTCTGCTCGCGCGGGATGCGGTGATCTTCATCGCAGGTGGCCTCTACATCGATCACCAAGTAATACGGCTGCGTTTCCATCGTCGTTCTCTTTCATGTCCATTGTGTCTATCGGTTCCGTCGGGTCTATCGGTTCCGTCGGGCCTATTCAGTCCGTCGGTTCCGTTGGGCCTGTTGGGTCCGCGCTTTGTTGCGTCCCTTGCCTCTGCAAATCGATATAAAAGGGAAAGGATGCGCAGTCCCGGACAGAATTCCGGACAGGGACCCACGGCGGACGCTCCACCGTCGGGATGGGGCTGGTCCGAATACCTTGCCGCGCTGGTGGCCGAAGCGGGAACGCTGACCGCGATCGCCTGGAAGCTGATCGAGCGCGCAGACAAGACCCATGGGCCCGGCGCAAGCGACAGAATCGACGGCACCGACGACGTCGCATCGATCGAGCGCGCCCTGCGTCGCTTGCGCAGCCGGGGCCAGCGCGACGGCGGCATCTGGGGTCAGCGCCTGCTGCGGCACTTTGGCGTGCCACGCGCCATCGAAGACCGCCTGCGCTGGATGGGGCTTTATCACAGCCCGTTTAACGACCTGCCGCTGCCCTTGTGCGACGATCAGCTGCGTCTGTGGGATCATCCGCCGATCTCGACATCGCGGGCCCGGCTGTGGCTGCTGCTGGCGGCCGCAAGTTGCGCGCTGCGGCGACGCGACTTTGCCAGAGCGCAGGCCACGCTCGATGACGCGCAGAAGATCCTTCAGTCCCCGGGCCGCCAGGGCGGCGATGGCTGCGACAGCGGCGATGCCATGGATGTCCGGGTCGACGCCCGCATCGAAGCCGCGCTGGCCCGCGCCTATCTGCAAAGCCGCACCGACGATGCCGCCGCCGTCCAGCAGAGCCTGGCCGATGCACAGCGCGATCTGCAGAGCCCGCAGCTTTCGCCAGACGATCGCGCGTGCTTCTTCGCCCGGCTGTGCGATCAGCGAGCGTTTGCCCTGAACCGCCGCGCCGAACACCGCGCCGCGCTGCAGCTTTATCAGTCTCTGCCCACCGACGACGTGCATCCGTTTGCCAGCTATCGCCGCGATGCCGGGCTGGCCTATGGCTACCTGCAGATGGGTCAGCGCGATCTGGCCCGTCAGCATGCTCAGCGCGCTACCCAGCATGCCGGCGACGGTGGTTACACCCGCTTGCGCGTGATGTCGCTGATCTTGCTGTCGCGGATCGATCCACACAGCAACGCCCTGCCGCGAGCCACCGCCATCGCCCAACGACTGGGCGACGAAGAACTGCTGCTACGTGTGTCGCGGGCTCGCACGGTCCAGGCGACCAGCCCATCTGACGAACCATCGACGACGGATCCAGCCCATGCCGCCAAGTGACACGCCACCGCCTGCCACGAACGAGCGCCCCGCCGACGATCAAAGCAAGCGGATGCCGGGCTCGGAAAACCAGCGCATCTCGGTCCGCTTGGCGGCGCTGGCTCCGGCGGCTGCCCACGCCGGGATTTCGGCGACGGTGCAGGCCATCGACGTGCCCGATCCGCAAGCGCCGACGACCTTTCGCGTCACGCTGCAGGAAGCACGCCGCGGCTGGCGCGCCGTCCTGCGTTCGTCGCAGAGCCTGCCCTTGGTGGTGACGCTGCCGCCCGACTGCCGACTTCCGCTTGCCGTCGGGGATCAGGTCCGACTGCGCGTCTTGCAGTCGGTGGCCAGCTTCCATCCGCGCATCGGAACCGAGGTCCGCGTCGCGGGCCGCACCGTCCTTTTGGAAGGAGACGACGACTTCCTGACCGATCTGGGCGACCTGCAGGTGACACACGGCCCCTGCACCGATCCCGGCACCGCCCGAAACGGCATCGCCCCGCGTCAGGCCGGCCTGGTGCGCGTGTCGACGGCGGGGATCGCCGGTTACAGCGACGAACGTTGGCGCCTGCGTGTGC
>JAYRFD010000033.1:0-1899 GCA_041908565.1 Polyangia bacterium
AAAGCGCCATGGGCTGATTTGGGCGATCGGCAAACGGGGTGTCGGCCAGCAAGCAGACCAGCGCTTCCTGATAGCCCGCGGCAAAGGCATAGCCGACGCGGTCGGCCAGAAAACCACCGGCTGCGGCGCGCGCGATCGACGACGCAAACGGCAGCACAGCACGCGGCGCCCAGACGCCCGCCGAATCGACCGGCGATCGAATGGCATCGGTCGGCGAGCGCAGCAGAAATTCCGCGATGTCGTCCATCGTTGGCATTGGCGTTGGCGTTGGCATGCCTGGCCTTCCGCAAAATCTGGCAGGTGTGCAGGGCCGTCGGTCGCCGCCCGGGGTTGTTGTGGGTCGCTTAGTTTTCCAGGTCGTCGTTGTCGTTGCTGCTGACTTCGGGACGACGGAAGCGATGGACCTTGCCGCCGTCCACAGCGGTCAGCTCGGGACGGTCTTTGACGACCGCGATCACCACGACCTCGCCCAAGGACACCGCCAGATCGGGGGGATCCTCGGGGCGCTCTGCCAGCAACAGAAAGCCATCCTCGATGCTGATCAGGAAACCGCCGCCCAGGCAGTTGTCGTGCTCCTCGCACGAGCGCGGACCGAAGACGTTGACCTCTTGGCCGATGAAGCGCTCCAGCACGCCATAGGAAGACCGGCGCGGAAAGGACCACTTACTAGGGGGCTTCGTCATGGCCCCATTCGGTATCGCAGAGCGCGCTTCCTGGCAAGCCCAATGCGGGGCCCACCCCGTCTGCAAGCCGCTTCCGGTCCGGGCGTCTGACCGCACGGGGCCAGGCCGCCCGAGCAGCGCCAGCGTCCCCGCCCGCGCCGCACCGCACCGCCCTTTCGTGCGCACCGCATGGGTCCTGCCAAGTCGCACAGGCCAGGTCGTGCCAGCCCGTTTGTGCGTGATAGATTGCCGCCGATGCGAAACATGACGGAACGGGAATTCGGTGGGCTGAAGGTGGTGCTGACCGGCGGACGCGATGGTCAGGGCGGCGGCGATGGGCCGCTTGTGGTCTTGCTGCACGGCTACGGAGCGCCGGGTCGCGACTTGGTGCCTTTGTCGCAGGTGCTTTCGGTCCCAGCGGGGACGCGCTTTGCGTTTCCGGCGGCGCCACTGTCCTTGGGCCCCAACCTGGGGCCGGCCTTCCTGCAGATGTTCGACTCGCGAGCGTGGTGGCACATCGACATCGAGCGCTTCGAGCGAGCCCTGGGCGGACTTGGGCAAGGAACAACGCGACCCGATCTGACGACGCCGGCCTTGCAGGCCCTGATCCGCGACGTGCCGGACGGGCTGGCCGAAGCGCGCGAGCGTGTGCTGGCCGCCCTGGATCAGCTTGAAAAAGAGCTAAACGTGCCAGCCGGTCAGATCGTGCTGGGCGGCTTTTCGCAGGGGTCGATGCTGTCTTTGGACGTGGCGCTGCGCAGCAACCGACCGCTGGCCGGGCTGGTGCTGTTTTCGACGACGCTCTTGTGCAAAGACGAATGGCTTCCGCGCATGTCGACCCGCGCGGGTCTGCGCGTGTTCCAAAGCCACGGCCAGCTTGATCCGCTGCTGCCGTTCTTCTTGGCCGACCTCGTGCGGGAAGAGCTAACGCGCGCTGGGCTTTCGGTCGACTTTGTTCCGTTCCGCGGCGCGCACGAGATCCCGCAGGCATCCGTGCGCGGGGCGGGCGCCTTCCTGCAGAGTGTCCTTGCGCCGCAAATCGGTGGCATGCCAGGAACCCACCATGTCTAACGACGACTCGGCAGAGCCGAACGAGCCAGATGCTTCCGACGCGTCCGCCGACCTGGCCGACATCACCCGCGGTGCGCCCCGCGAAGCTCTGGCCGAGCTATGTGATCGGGTCTATCCCGGACTGCGCATCGCGCGCATTCGCTGTCTGCGCGGCGGCGTCGATGCC
>JAYRFD010000034.1:0-8446 GCA_041908565.1 Polyangia bacterium
ACCCGTCGCTGTGTTGGGTAGCGACCGCGCAGTAGGACCTTCGTGCGCAGGCGCGATGGCTGACACGCAACTTCGGGCCGCGCCGGATCGATTACGATGGAAAACGAAGGTCTGGCGGGCGACCTGCAGGGTCCCATCGCCGGCGTATCGCACGGGGGAAATGCGCGATGTTTGATCAGCGATTCGCTCTTGAGGGCTCGCCTTCGCATGCAGCGGCCGGTCAGCCCAGCCTTGATTTGGGCCCGAGCCACAACGAATCGAGTCGTGGTGTCGACTGGTTTGCCGACGCGCCAGTCCCCAGCGGCAGCAGCGGGCAAGCAGGCAGCACGACGGCGGTGCAGTTTTCCATGGACGCGGCCCTGGAATCGGTCGGTCACTGGGCGGACAGCGACGGAGGAACTGGCGACACAGCATCCGACAGCGCCGTGCAGGACATCGCCGACACCGGCATCCAGGACAGCGGGCATTCGCTGCCGTTTTTGGATCAGATTCAGCAGTCCTTTGGCGCCTTTGACGCGACGGACATCGTGGCCCATACGGGCAGCGGAGCGCGCGCGGCGAACGAACGGCTGGGGTCCAACGCGTTTGCCACGCAGGGCCATGTCTCGTTTGGCGATACGCCCAGCCTGTTTACGGCCGCGCACGAAGCAGCCCACCATGTCTTGCAACACGCCGGGGTTCGACCGCAAAGCGGCGTCGGAGAAGTGGGCGATGTCTATGAACAGCACGCCGACCAAGTGGCCGAAGCGGTGGTCGCGGGTGAATCCGCCGAGCCGCTTCTGGCCAGCATGGCCGTGCCGCAGGCCAAGCCGCAAAACAGCGCCGTGCAGTTTGAAAAGAAGAAGGCGCCGCCTCGCGAAAGCGTCGTGTACCTGGGTATCAACGATGCCTCGCGCGAGACGGAAAAGAAGGTCTTCCAGGGCATGGACAACGCCACCGTCATCACGGGATCCGGCACAGACAAGTCGATGCAGGGCAAGACGTGGAGCCACAAGCCGGGTCCCGACGGCCAGCCTGTCCTTCTGGATCTAAGCAAAGAGTCCGACCTGGAGCAGTATCTGACCGAGGTCGGCGTGGGCAACCAGCGAACAGACAGCGACGGCAATGCCACCGAGACCGAAGAAGCTGCCAAGGCGCGCATGGAGAGCATGAAGGACCTGTTCTTGGGCGGCAAAGACGAAAACGGGCAGCGGCAGGGCGGCATCTCGGCCGGCGCTCGCGACGAAATGGTCCAGTTCGTCGACGTGCTGCAAAAGGTCGAAAACGGCGAGATGACCATGGACCGGCTCGTCATGTCGGGACACAGCTCCGGCGGCTGGGTCTATAGCGAAGCGGAAGGCAATCCCGGCGTCACCTTTGCGCAGATGGCGAGCCTGATGCAGATGTTCCCCAAGGCGCAGGGGGGCGTGCAGGACCTGATGCTGTCGGCGTGTCACACGCTGGAGAAAAGTAAGGACGTAGAGACGAGCAAAGGCGAACAGTACAAAGAGATGTTCCCGCAGCTTCAGTCGGTGTGGGGCTACAACGGCACCTCGCCAAGCTGGAAGCAGAACTCATCGGGCCACATCCAAGCGTGGATGAACGCCACCGAAGGCAACGACCTGGACAAGATTCGCGCAACCGCCAAGCCCAGCAAGTACACCAATTCCACGTCGCTGGTCGGAGACGAGATCGGCCAGGGCCGCGTCCCTGCCAAGCCGCAGCGCCGTCGCTAGCCGGCAAGCTGTCGCTGTGTCGCCACGCGCGGTCGATGCAAGGGCGACCACGTGCAACGCGTCCACCGCTACCCCATGCGCCGCAGGTCGTTGCCACAGGTCAGGCTCCCTTGGACGCGCGCCTGATCACGTCTTGTTCACGACCAAAGAGACGCGACCTGGGCGTGCCGACGTTGGCGCCATGACATGGGCACCGCGTGGCGGGGCTGGCTGATATTCTCAAGCCCATGCGGACCGTCCGTGAGCACACAGCCGCCTCTGGGTTGATTCTGACACTGACCTTTCTTTTGACCGGGATGCTGGCAGCGCAAGGCCCGCAGAGCGCAGCCTGCGGCCCCCCAAAGCTCAACTTCGTGCGCGTGAGTCCTTTTGTCGTTCAAGGTGCGGCGACGCTGCCCGCCCATCAACGACCGCTGCTGCCGACCAACGTCGACTTCCGCTTCGATGTGCTGCACGTCGATCGGGTCGATGCAGCGTCCTTCCGCCTGCGCGCCGACTATCCGCTGAAGACCGAAAAGGAAGAGCCGCTGCGCACCGACGTGAAGGGAACAACGGTCACGGTGGCGCTGCGTTCCAAGCAGCCGCTGCGTCCAGGCGTTGGCTATTCGGTCTACTGCATGCTGGCTGGCAAGCGGCAGCGCGTGTTTCAGTTTCAGACGGCGCAGGCTGCCGATCGCGTGGCTCCCAGCGCCGTGCAGGCAGTGCGGGCGGTGCAGATCGCACGCTTTGTCCCGCCGGGCGGACTGTGCGAAGACGGCCACGCACGCGTGATCCTGACGGTGACGGCCAGTGATGATCTGACTCGCGAGGATCGCCTGCGCTTTGTCGTTGAAGGCGCCGGCGAGCCGCAGCTTCTTGGCAGCGGGTGTCGCAGGGTTGAAGTTCCCCTGGACCCAGGGCCGCCGCCAGCTAGCTTGCGCATCACGGCCGTCGACCTGGCCGGCAACCGAGGTCCCAGCACCAGCGTCGACATTCCGCCCGCGATCGCGGGATCCTGGGACGTGCTGCGCAGCCAGCGTGAGTGCGAGCCCACGACGCGCTGAAGCAACCGCGGACACACCAGCCGATCCGCACGAGGCTCATCCACTTCATCGAATGGGTGAGCCGCCCCAGTCCGATCAGTGCGTGGTGGAAGCAGGGTCCGCAGACGATCGACCGAGCAAGCGGCGCAGACGACTGCGGCCTTGGTCGACAGCGTTAATACCAGTGTGCAGGCCGCGATAGAAGCGCTGACGGCGCACTTCCGCGGCGCTGGCAGGGACAACGGGCTGGATGGGAACCGGCTTTTCGTTTCCGACTGCACGCACGCGATCGGCAGCGGTACGGGCGCGCGCCAGCCAGGTGTTGTCCTTGGCCACGGCATGCAGGCGAGCTTGAAATTCAGGGTCGTGAGTGCGGGCCCGCGCCGTGTCCAGGTGCCCAGCGAATTCGGTCGGCGTGCGCGCGATCAAGACGTCTTCGTACGCCACACACTCGGGCATGGGCGACGTGATCACCGCCCGACCGCCAGC
Organism: Polyangia bacterium; assembly: GCA_041908565.1. Taxonomy (GTDB): domain Bacteria; phylum Myxococcota_A; class Polyangia; order Palsa-1104; family JAEUJZ01; genus JAEUJZ01. The sequence goes on from JAYRFD010000034.1 coordinate 3,227, forward strand.
GAAGTATTCGTACAGCTTCAGCGGAGACGTCGCGAGCGTGATGTCGTTGATCACAAACGGGATCATCGCGACATCAAAGCAGCGCAGGTAACGCGGCAGCGTCTGGTACGGGCGCGGCCCCAAGAAGTAGACGTTGGGACACTGCAGCAGCTTGGTCTTGTCCAAGCTGTCGTCGAAGCGAACGCCGATCAGGACGAAGTTCCAGTCCGGGCGCTGCGTGGCCACGGCCATCAGACCGTCGTAATCGAACCAGCTAGCGACGGCGCCGTAGTAGCCAGCGATGGGCTTACCGGCCGCGCGAATCGCTGCGAAGGTCTCGTCATCGGGCGGCAGCAGATCGGGCGCGCTGAAGTGATCGAAGTCGACGCCGTTGGGCAGATACAGGGCATCGGCGCGCTCGGTCACGGCCTGTTCGTGCAGCACGCGTGCGACCGAGGCCACAACATCGGCTTCACGCATGCCGCGAGCATGGGCATCCGCCAAGAACTTCTGGTCATGCGGAAAGACCTTCAGGTCGTCGATCCAGTCGTACAGCACCAGCGCATCGGGCCCGAAGGCATCGCGCAGCGCATAGTTGTACGTGAAGGCCCACAGGATTGGACGGGGGATCTCGGCCAGCATGGCGTCGTCGCCGGCGTTCCACACAAACAGGTTGGGCTCGATCTCGCGCACGGGGTCGGCGGCGGGTTCCGCCAGCAGTCCCGATTCGTCGTAGATCACGACGTAGCCAAGCTGGGCCAAGGCGCGCGCGATGTGCTGCGGTCGCTGAAACAGCGTCAGCTGCCAGGGCACCGATCGCAGCAAGATGAACGTCCCCGGAGCACTGTGGATGCGATCCCACAGCGTCGGAGCAAACCGCTGCAGCCGCGGTCCGCTGGGCAGCCGCTGTTCAACACGCGTGCGCGCGGTCTGCAGGGCGCGGCCGACCAAGCCATCCAAGCCATCGCTGCGCAGGACCTGCGCGGCCGTCAGCAGCTCATGCGAAAGCGGGATGCGTTCGATGCGACTGGTGATGCCGCGACCGATCTTCCAGGTCATCGAGTTCAGCGTGGTGTGCCACTGATCCGCGTGATGCTGGAGGGTCTGCTGCTGATACGCGATCTGCTGCTGCGCCACCGACACGTGCGCCTTCAGCTGAGCGACCTCGGACTGCAGGCTCTGTTCGCGCGCGCGTCCGGCCGCGAGCTGGTCTTCAAGGTCTTGCTGGTGCAGACGCGCACCGTCGACGGCGACCGCCTGCCACAGCTCGCTGCGGATCTTGGCGGCGCGGGTCAGAAGCGGCACCGACGTCTTCAGATCGAAGCGCAAGCGAGCCAACCAGCCCCGCAGACCGGCTTCGTCTTCAGGCGACAGATCGGCACGCAGGCCAGCCAGCTGCGCTTCTTCCAAGGCACAGAACTGCGCATACAGCCAAGCCAGCTCGCCCCCGATCTCGCGTCGACGCGCAGCCGCCCGCGGCAGGGAACGCTTGGCGATCAGCTTGCCGATCTCTTCATCGCTTGCGCGCAGGCCACCGACACGAACCATGCCGATCATCGTGCTGTAGGTCTCGCCCAGCGACTGGTACAGCATCGGAAACAGCAGCGGCGCGGTGCCAAAGATCTCGGTGATGGCCGAAAGAAGAAACGGTCCGGTCAGATAGGTCAGGTGTTCCAGCGACGACCGATAACCGATCCAGCGATCGCCTTGCGCTTCGACGGTCGCGGCCCCGGCATCCGGCGTCGAAAACAAGAAGACGCCGCCTTCGCCCAGAAGCGATCGAACCTGCGACAAGACCGCGCGCAGATCAGCCACGTGTTCGATGAATTCCCAGGCGGTGACGACATCGTACTGGCCTGGCTTGCCGACCCGTTCAAAGGGTTGCGAATGCACGCGCAGACCGCGAGCCCGTGCCTGCGATGCAGCCACGTCCAAAAGCTCGACGCCCTCGGTCTGATAGCCATCGGTCCGCGCCAGAACCAAGAAGCTGCCGTTGGCACAGCCGACGTCGAGCAGTCGCGGCGCTGGCGCTTCGCCATCCAGCTGCACACCCGGCCGCCCGGCGAACAGCCGCAGCAGTGCTTGCTGCCAGCGAAACTCCAGCGGGCCAATCTCGGCATAGGTGCCATAGCCCACCTCGGGAATGTGCCACTCACCCGAGGGGCCTTGCCCATTGGCCGGTGGCATCTGGTCGAAGTAGTCGTCGCGGTACAGCGACGTGATGTCATCGGGCCAGTCGCGCAGAAACATCAGGCCGCAGTCGACACAGCGAACGACGGTCTTGCCATCGCTGCGGACGTGGGCAGGGGACAGCTTGCGACCGCGACAGTAAATGCACTTGCGATGTTGCATCCGAAGGCTCCCGAAGCTCCGCGACGTGTAAGGAAAGCCCGGGCGGCACCAGACGCGGCCTGCTCCGACGGGCAAGAGGCTCTTACTACGCGTGAAGCGCGCAAGTCAACGCCGGCCAGCGACGCAGGGCGCGGTGTCGAAACGGCTTACGCGGCGTCGCTGGAACGGGCCCGTCCGACCGCGGGTTCGACGCTGCGCGGACGCAGCGCATCACTGCCAACGGCAGCAGGCGTCGCAAACGGCTGGGCCAAGGCGCCGGTCTTTAAGACCTCGACGATGCGCTGGCTGGCTCGCCCGTCGCCATACGGACTGCTGACTTGCGTGCGATCGCTACGGGTCTCGGAAAGCAGCGCGCTGGCACGGCTGACGATGCGATCGATGTCTGTACCGACAAGCTCTGCCACGCCGGCATCGACGCCTTCGGGGCGCTCGGTGGTCTCGCGCAGGACCAGCACGCGCTTGCCCAAAGCCGGCGCTTCTTCCTGCACACCACCCGAGTCCGTCAGGATCAGATCGGCGCGCAAAAGCGCACTGACGAAGTCGGGATACTCAAGCGGCGCAACCAAGTGGATGCGCTCGCGCCCACGCAGGGTCCGCTCGGTCGCTTCGACGACGTTGGGGTTTGGGTGCACGGGATACAGCACGTGCAGATCGGGATGTGCCGCGGTTAGCTGCACGATCGATTGGCAGATGCGCGTCATGCCATCGCCAAACGATTCGCGACGATGGGCGGTGACCAAGGCCAAGCGGCTGCGTCGATCGGTGGGCAGCTGAATCGGCAGAGGACGCTCGCTTTTGCGCACAATGTCGGCGGCGCTCAGCAGTGCATCAATGCCGGTGTTGCCGGTCACGAAGATGCGCTCGTCGGCGTAGCCTTCAGCGCGCAGGTTCTGCCGGGCCTGCTCAGTCGGTGCGAACAGATAGTCCGACACCGTGTCGACCAAGCGACGATTGGCCTCCTCTGGGAAGGGACGCTGCAGGTCGCCTGATCGCAAGCCCGCTTCGACGTGGGCGACGCGCACATGACGATAAAACGCAGCCAGACCCGCGATAAATGCCGTCGTCGTATCGCCTTGGCTGACCACCCAGTCAAACGGCTTGTTCGCCAGCACTTCGTCAAGGCCGCGCAGGACATTGCAGGTCAGCTCGGCCAGGCTCTGGCGCGGGCGCATGACCTGCAGATCGAAATCGTAGGGAACCGCAAAGAAGTCGAGCATGGAGTGCAAAAGCTCGCGATGCTGCGACGTGATGCAGGTGGTCACCGAAAACGACGGATCGGCGCGCAGCGCATGGATCAGCGGGGCCAGCTTGATGGCTTCGGGGCGAGTCCCCACCACGACAAGAACGGACGAAGGCGTCGGCATCTGTGTTCGGCTCGATTAAGGGTAAGGAATGAAGTCGCTGGAACACCAACCGCTGGCCAAGCGACCAGCGTCGGACGCTCTTACTACGCTGTCGCGCCGGGCGTCAACGCAGCAGCGCGGCCAGCCCGACGTGAGCCGGCACCGGCATCGCCTGTCAGGTCCCGCTTGATCGACGAAAATCGGCCCGGAAGTGGTCGCGAAGCAGCGTGGCCGATGCGCGGGCCGCCAAAAGCTCGTCGTGTGCCCCGGGGCGAGCCGCCCGCCAGAGCGCTCGCAGAGACTCCGCCGAAAGCTCGGCCGTCACCTTGGCCAGATACAGGCCGCGAGCCGCCAGGCCGCGATGCTTGGCCAGAAGCAGATAGCGGCTGCGATATTCCTGGCGCCGCATCGCAAGAGCCGCCTGACGCGTCGATTGCCCGCCCAGATGCACGATGTGCAGCGTCGGCAACAGCACCACCTGAAAGCCGGCTTGGTGCAGCCGCCACTGCCAGTCGATCTCTTCGCCGTAGATAAAAAACGCTTCGTCCAGCACGCCCACGGCCTGCAGCGCTGGCAGCGAGACAAGGACGCAGGCTCCGACCAGCCAGTCGACGGGCTGCGGTCCCTTCTGGCCATCCAGCAGGCCCGCTTCTTCACCGCGCAGGTGCTTCTGCAGAAACGTCTGGAACAGCCGCGCAAACCAGAAGGTCCCAAACGATCGCTGCAGCGTCCCGTCGGGATTCAAGAGCTGAAGGCCCACCGCCCCGACCTGCGGATTCGCATCCAGGTAGTCCACCAAGCCATCGATCGCGGCGGGCAAGACCACGGTATCGGGGTTTAGCAGCAGCACGGGGCCGTCATCGACCGACGCAGGTTCCGTCGCAGATCGCTGGGCAGACTGCGCCAAGATCTGTCGCAGGGCCACGTTGTTGGCGGCCGCAAAGCCCAGGTTGGTCGGTGATGCGTGCAGCAAGACGGCGGGGAATTCGCGCCGCACCATGTCGGGGCTGCCATCGCTGGATGCGTTGTCGACCACCCAGATCTGCAGCGGGCGCGTGGTGGTCGAAAGCAACGACTGCAAGCAGCGGCGCAACAGATCGCAGGTGTTGTAGCTGACGATGACCACACGGATCGCAGGCCGCGACGCAAGCTTGCCATCCGTCGACGGCAAGCTTCCATGGGATGCGGGCGGGGCTGCGTCAGCGTCCATGGGGCCTCTTTTCTGCGGTAGCTATTCCGACCTGACTACTGTCCCAGCGCCGTCATGTGCCCGTTGCCAGCAAACCAGGCAAAGGCATCGGGATCGATGCGGCGCAGGGCATCGGGGTCGGCGCGAAACAAAGCGAAGCTGTCGGCGAAGGACTCTTCGACATCGTTTTCGCTGTACAGCGTCGGTCCAACCCCACTGCCGCGAGCCCGACGGAACGATCGAATCACCGGCCCGTCTCCACTGACGCGGCGAACGCGATGCGCGGGGACTTCGACGCGGTGAATCGTGTCCAGAAACGAATCGACAGCGTCGTCGGTGGGCGCATCGCCTGCGCGG
>JAYRFD010000035.1:0-1501 GCA_041908565.1 Polyangia bacterium
CATAGACATCGCGCAGGCGCCGGAAGTCGTGCTGTGGCAGAAGCGGCTGGGCCGCTTCGCTGGGAATGACCTGATCATCGACGGCATAGAAGCCTTCCGCGACGAAGCGAAGCTGTGGATCCGGCGTGCCCGGCCACAGGCGGCGCACGAAGTAGGGATGGATGCCCAAGCCGGCCGGCATGTCCCGTTCATCGCAGCAGGTCAGTCGCAGGTCGATGACAAGGCCGCTGTCCTGCAGGCGGTATTCCGTTTCGAACTGATAGTGAAAGGGGAAGTTGGGCTGTTGCGCGCGTCGCGATTCATAGCGAGCGACTAGCCACGTTCCGCTTTTCTGATCGATGTCGAAGGGGCGCATGCGCACATCGCCGTGAATCGTCTGTCCGTCGGGCCAGTTGGGGGCGATGCGGTGTGTCTGGCCGCGGAAGCGCAGCAGGCCGTCGCGGATGCGGTTACTGTACGGCGCAAGGGGGTAGCTGGAAAACGCCGCCGAGTCGCCAGCCAGCAGCGTCTGCATCGACGTCGGGCGCAGGATCGGCAGCCAGTCAGGCGCGTCATGCGGGGCGCTGGGCAGGTGGCGGCGGTGCAGCGATAGCTCGACGGGGCTGGCGCCAAGTTCAGGCGCGATGCGGAACCGCAGGAAGTCGTTTTCGAGGGTGCAGAGGTTCATACGCGGGAAGGCTGGGTGCCGCCGCCGGATGGCGACGGGCTGCTGGAATGGGGCGCGCGCAGGCGTTCAAGCAGGCTGGGGGCCAACAGCAAGACCACCACCGCAAGCTGTCCCAGCACACCCTGCCACGTCGGATAGATGCCCAGCACCGGGATTCCCGACCAGGTGCCATCACCCATCGTGATCATCGCCATGCGCAGGTAACCACCTTCCTGCATGGCATGGATGCCGTGGCCAGTCAGTGAAACCGATAACGCTGCCAGCAAGATGCTCGACGCCAGCATCACGGGCCGCGGGTTTAGCTTGCGCCCGATGCGTCCGACGACCACGACCAGGCCGACCAGGATGACGCTGGCGATGGCGATGCCCAAAAGGACGGGCTTCCAGCCTCCCTCGCCGGCGTCCAAAAGCAGGGCGCGATAGAACAGGACGGTCTCAAGCGCTTCGCGATAGGCGGCGAAAAACGCAATGCCGAACAGCACCAGCGACTGGCGACCTTGCTTGTCGGCGGCGGCTTCCACGCGCTGTCGCAGGAAGCCCAGCCAGTGCTTGGCTTCGCGCGCGCCCAGCACCCAGTGCGTCACGGTGATCAGCACGGCGGCCGCCAGCAGCGAAATCACGCCCTCGGCCAGTTCTCGTCGAGCGCCATCGATCAGCTGGCCAATCAAGGCGAAGGTCAGAAGACCCGCCGGAACCGACGCCAGCCAGCCGGCATGCACGCTGCCCGATAGCTGACCCTGGCCTGACTTGCGCAGGAAGGCCAGCAGCGCGGCGATCAGTAGCGCGACTTCCAGACCCTCGCGCAGTGCGATGACCAGTAGGAAGCTTCGCGGA
>JAYRFD010000036.1:0-1732 GCA_041908565.1 Polyangia bacterium
AAGGCGTCACATTGGGCGCGCTGTCGTTGCCGCGCGGCACGGTGCGTGAACAGGCCGGCCACCAGCGCCATCCCACCATCGAAGACGACGTCGTCATCTACGCCAACGCGACCATCTTGGGTGGGCAGACGGTGATCGGCCGCGGGGCGGTCATCGGTGGCAACGCCTTTGTGACCGAGTCGGTGGCTCCGGGCATGCGCGTTTCGAACCCCTGTCGCTGAACAACCTGGCCGCGCTAGCGGTCGAGCCGTTCTGCAGAATGCGCCAGCTCGGTCTCAAGCTCGGTCTCAAGCTCGGTCTCAAGCTCGGTCTCAAGATCGGCGTCGACATCACGCAGCCCGCCGGAGCCCGACAAAGGGCCGCGCCCACACAGCAGCAGCACCACGTGGCCGATGCCACGCACCAGCGCGCGATCTGGCGAGCCATGCACCACACCCGCATCTCGCAGACGTCGCAGGACGCGATTCACCGACGTGCGCTCATCGGGTAGCAGGTCTGACACGTCAAGTGTGGCCGCTGGATCGAAGAACTGAAAGACCACTTCGGCCGCCGGCCCGTCGCCCGGCGGAAGCAGGCCGCTTTGAGCTGCCACACGCAACGAACTGGGTGCCAAGTCCACGTGATAGATGCGCTGCAAGCCAGGACCGGCAAGCGCTGCCATCCTACGCAGCCAGGCCAGGTGAACCGCCCCTCTTGCGCTCTGCAACAGCCCCGGCGCAAAGCGTTCCAGCAAGACCGTCCGTCCCGCACGCGCATCCAAGGTGATGAAGATCTCACTGTGATCGGTGCGGGCGACTGGCGTCTCGGTTGGCGGCGCTTCCAGCTGACCAGACAACGGTTCGGCTGGCATGCCGTCCAAGGGCGTCGCATCGTGCGACACGGACGATGGCACGCCTGCAACCTGGACATCCAGCGACCCCACCGGCAGTCGCGCGACGTCGGCGCGCAGCGCTTCCAGTCCGCTGCAGCGCTGTTCCGGTTGTTTGGCCAGCAGGCGCTGCAGCAGAACCGCCCACGGATCGGGAAGCTGCGGGCGCAGCATCCGTGCATCGGGTGGCGGACAGTCCATGTGCTGGGCCAGCAGATCCGGGCCCGGAAATGGCAGCTTGCCCGTCGCCAGCTGAAACGCCGTCACGCCCAGGCCATAGACATCGGTGGCGATGGTCAAGGAACCACCGCGGATCTGCTCGGGCGACATATAGGCCAGGGTGCCGACCAAGCCTTCGGTCTGCGTGACGCCCAGATCGCGCAAGGAAGCGATGCCAAAGTCGCCCAGCTTGGCTCCACCGAAGCGATCGAAGAAAAGATTGTGTGGCTTCACATCGCGATGCAGCACCGCTGCGGCGTGCATGCACAGCAGCGCATCCAGCACATCCAAAAGCAGGCGACGTAGCGTCGGAAGCGACAGCGGCAGCGCACCGTCGATGACCGCGCCACCTTCCATGAATTCCAGTGCAAGAACTCCGGCCGATGCGTGGAAGGACTCGACCCGCACCAGCTTGGGATGACGCAGCGCAGATAACAGCGCGGCTTCGCGGCAGAAGCGTTCATACAGCGCGGCGGCCCTCGACGAGCTAGCAGCCACCAACGCCAGCAGCTTCAAGGCAACCCGCTGGCCAGTAAGAAGATCCTGTGCTTCATAGACGCGCCCGACGCTGCCGCTGCCCAGAAAGCGCCCCAGACGATAGCGCCCCAGGACCAGCGCATCCGGACCCGTGCGCGATGCGCCTTC
>JAYRFD010000037.1:0-3408 GCA_041908565.1 Polyangia bacterium
AGATCCTGGCGTTGGATCCAGAGCTGTCGACGGGGGACTGGCGATCGGTGCATCGCAGTCGCATCACGGTGCGCAAGCGAGCCAGCACCGTGCGCCCGATCGTTCTAGCGGTTGCCGGCTTTGCCCTGCTCTCGGGCAGCTTGGTCGGTGTCGGCCTCTATCGTCGAGCCGCGCGCAAGACGAATCCGACCGTCACGCTGGCGCAGGGCCGTCCAGGCCGCGCGACAACCGATGCGACTGCCACGCCCCCGTCGCAAGGCCCCACGGCCAGCCAGCCACCTGTCGCGCCTGCAGCGGCGGTCGTTGCAACCGCAGATCCCGCAGCAGGCACAGCCGCCGCGCCGCCTGTCGCGACCGCACCAACCGGCGATCCTGCCGACGCTGCCGGCAAGCCAAGCAGCGGCAAGCCGACCCGCAAAAAGCCACGTGACGCGACCAAGGCCAAGCCCGCCAGCAAAGCCGCGGGGACCTCTGGCGATAGCAGCAGCAGCGGATCAGACATCCCGATCCTGCGCTAAACGCAAGTCACTTGCATTTCGATCAGACAACGGACCGCGGGCGATTTGGTGCCGTGACAATCGCTTGGGCGTCGCGTTGTGCGCGCAGATTTCGTAACGTGTGGTGACATGGCTGCGCCCCTACCCTCCCCTTCTTTGGTTGTCTTTGATCTCGATGGCACGCTGATCGATTCGGCGCCTGATCTGTGCGCGGCCGTTGCCGCTGCCCTGCAGCAAGTCGGATTGCCACCCCACAACGTCGATGCAGTGCGCCGGATGATCGGCGAAGGTCAACGCGTTCTGATCGAACGGGCCGTCGCTCGCGCGGGTGGCGGCGATGGCGTGAACATCGATGATGTCCTGCGACGCTTCCGGCAGTACTACAGCGATCATCTGGTGGTGCACACCACGCTGTACCCAGGCGCCCGCGAGACCCTGCAGTTCCTTGCGCAGCAAGCCCGCCTGCCCGTCTGCTTGGCGACCAACAAGCCCGGGTCGTGGGCTCGCCGCATCATCGATCACTTTGCCCTGCTGCCCTACTTCAGCCGCGCCGAGAACGTCCTTGGCGAAGACGATGTCGGCGCCCGCAAACCAGACCCGCGCTTGTTGCAAGTCCACTGCAACTCGATCGGCGTCCCACCTGACCAAACCCTGCTGGTCGGCGACAGCGCCATCGACTGGCAGACGGCGCAGCGCTTCGGCTGCCAGTTCGCCTACTGCACTTTTGGCTTCGGGGACGAGGCGACGATGGAACAGATCCGGGCCAGCCAAGCGCGCGTCGATGTGCCGCAGGGATCCGCCGATCGACCGTACGTCATCGATCGGCTAGTCGATCTGATCGGGCTTGCTGCCTTCGCCGGAAAGCTCGGGTGATTGCAGCGTGAAGACGGCCACTTCAGCGGGTGAGCCAGCGCGCAGCGGAACCGAGCTGGATCCGATGCCGCAGCTTACGTACAGCGTGGCGTCGCCGACCTGATAGAAGCCTTTAAGATAGCGCGCACCCAAGCGGCGGAAGATGTGCTCGGTCACTTTGGGAATGTCGATGTGTCCGCCATGGGTATGGCCCGACAAGATGAAGCCCGGGCCGTGTTTCGCTGCGGCATCGGCCTGCGACGGTACGTGCGACAAGATCAGGCGGCTGTCTTTGGCGGACAGGCCGCGAAAGGCGCGCGCCGCATCGGCCTGCCCGGTCGCCGCGTCGTCGATGCCGACGATGGTAAGCGGAGCGTTTCGCAGCCAAAGCCGCGTGTGCTGATTGCGCAAGACGTCATATTGGTGATGCGAAAGCGCTTCGCTGACGCCGTGGCCATCGGTCCAGTAGTCGTGGTTGCCAAGCACGCAGACCGTCGGAACTGAAAAGCCCTCGACGACGTCTCGAAACGGCCCCACGAACCGCTGGCTGTAGCAGACGAAGTCGCCGGTCATCACCACCAGATCGGGCTTTTCGGCTTGGATCATCTCGACGGCATTGCGAATGAAGCCATGCGGAGTCAGCACGCCGACGTGCAGGTCACTTAGGTGCGCGACGCGTAGACCATGATGGGCCGGATCCAAGCCGCGAACCGGGACGGTGTAGTGTCGCAAGAGCGGCTTGCGTGGATGCCGCGGCTCGGGCCGTCGGTCTGATTCTGCGCCTACCGAAGATCCGCGTGCGTTGGCCATGCGGTCTATCTTGCCCGCAGCAGCGACGCACAGCTAGCGATAGCCGTACGGCCCCGGTGGATAGCCACCGCCTCCATACACTGGCGGAGCGCCCGACCAGTACCCATAAGGCATGGCGCCACCCATCGGTTGCGCGCAGGTCACACGCACACGCGTCGGTGTGTAGATGCCCAGCGTGATCCACTGAACCGCGATGTTGCCAGCCGATCGATCCGTGGTGATGCGAGCCACCGGTCGGCCACCACACATATGCGCGGCATCGACGTAGCCACCAACCGCACCCCAGAAGAAGCCGTGGGCCCAGCGCGTGTGCGTCTCGGCCGGAGCTTGGTTGGGAATGATCGCGGTGGTTCTGAAGCAGCCGGACAGGCCGCCTAGACCGACGAGCATCGCGGTGGTCAAGGCAAGGCGGGTCAACGTCGAAGTGAGTCTGGGCATAGGGATCTCCTTTTGCGGTCGCTGCTTGGGCGCAGGGCGATAAGCCAGCCACGTGGCTCGGCGCTTGCGTTCCGATTCCACGGATTCCGACGGTGGCCCGCCTTGGATGCAGTGTCCTTGGGGCCCACCGCCGTCGTTCTGCAAGTTGAAACACCGCGCCCCCCGCGAAGTGTCACCGCCTTTGAAAAAAAGTTGGGAACGAAGCACAAGCCGCCTGCCCACGTCCGATCCAGCGCGGCGGACCTGGGTGGCTGCGATGCACAAGAGATCGAGCGCAAAAGCGCACGACTCGCCACGGGCTGGGCGATAATTGCGGCATGGGTTTCTGGGCGTGGCTGCGTTCGCTGTGGCCATCACATCAAGGCGACGCGGAAGCAGAGGACACCAGCGACGCAAACAGAGAAGACGACACGGATGTAGCCAGCGATGCCCAAGACCCGTCAGACGCGGCCGAATCAGAAGCAGCGCAGCCAGGGGAAGAAGCGGGCCGACGGATCTTGGCGGGGATCATCGATGACTACAACGCGCAGTCTCAGATCGGGCTTGTCACTCTGCACGATGGAGCCGTCATCGGCTTCGGTCGGGAAGCCTGCGACGGATTTACGCCGCTTTTGGGGCTGCGCGTCGCCATCCACGGAACGGGCATTCCACCGGCATCGGTAACCCAAGATCCCCAAGACCCCAAAGATCCCGACGATCTTCCGGGTCTGTGGGCCAGCCGAATCCTTCTCTGGCCGGGCAGCGAATCCGAATACGCGGCGCGCCTGCGCATCCATCAAGTCGAGCGCGCCCTGCGCGGAGCCGGCGAGCG
>JAYRFD010000038.1:0-1680 GCA_041908565.1 Polyangia bacterium
CGAGTGGCTGGCCGGACAGGGGCGATCCCCGCTGCCGAGCCTGGCCACCGCACGACAAACCCTCCGCACTGGGCTGGCGAAGAATCTTGGCCGCGCCGCGCTTCACCGCCTGCTGGCCGAAGGTGCGCTGCTGGCAGCGCGCGTTCGCAGGACCGCGGCCCCGATAGTGGACACGGCGCTGCCCGCACTGGGCGAAGCAATCCGCCGAAATCCCGACGACAGAAGGGCGCACATCGCTCTCGCCGAAGCCTGCCTCACCTTAGCCACCGCGCAGCGAGCGCGTGGAGTGTCGATGGACAAGTGGCTTGCCCGCGGTCGTGCCGCGACGACGCGAGCCCTTGCAATCCACCCCGCAGACCCCGTTGCCCAGCGGCTAGATGCTGCGCTGCGTAAGCTGCCGTAGCCGCCAACAGCGAGACGGGACAGACCGTTCGAGACCTCGCAGAGCTGGGTTGCCGGCGGTTACGTTCCGCCGCGAAATACGTAGGTTCGGTGTCGGGTCAGATCCTTGCAGTTGCCGTCGGGCGGCGTCGGGATGCACTTGGCGGGGTGCAGGCCCAGGATTCGTCGGCCGGTGTCGGGCAGGTGCGAACATAGGCTGATGCTGCCGTCATCTTCAGGTGGAGAATCAGCGTTCCCCAAGACCGCTGGCATCCAGATGAGCCAGACAATGCTCGATCTACGGCTCACGCTCCCAGGGCGAGCTCAGCCGAGTGCGCACAACCGAAGATTCCGCGAGCAGCCCGATCACATCCACTGGCAAATCGTCATGCGACATCACCTCGCTCAACGGCCAGACCTGGCCCGTCTCGTCTGTGTGGCCGCTGGCGCCACAGGTGAACTGCCAGCCGCTGCCTTCGTCGACCACGGTCTCATTGCGACACGTGCGTAGAACCGGGTAGCCCGCCTCGGCGATGTGCCCGCAGACAATGGCCGTGCCCGAATCATCGATGCTCTGTTCTCGCAGAGCTCACAGCACTTCGCATGCGCGCTGCTGTGCTTTGAGCAAGCTGACGATGGCTTCGGCGATGCGTTCATGGCTGTCTTTGGCGAAGATCTCCGTCGGCAGCAGGCGCTTGATGGTGCGTCGCATCTTGCGCTGGACTTCGCCCTTATCGCGCCAGTCCAGAAGCGCCGTGTGCGGCTGCAAGGCCAGCGAGATCGCCTGCGCCACATCGCGCACGCGGTCACCGCCATGCGCATCGACCGGCGCCTTTCCATCGGCCAGCCCCACCCCGTTTAGCAGGCCATCGTCAGTCCGCGATGCGCTCGGGCTCGGCAGGTCGCTTCTTGAAGCGCACGCCCGGCTGGTCACCGTTGGTGAATTCGACACCAGCCGCTTCGATCACTTGGACGACGCGCTGGATGGTGGACTGATGCGGCGAGGTCTCGCCGGCTTCCCAACGGTTGATGGCCCGCTCGGACATATCAGCTGCTGCGGCGAGGTGTGACTGACTCCAGCCAAGCAGACCCCTCGCACCAGCTACTTGTCTTCCCGAGATCTTCATAACACTCTTGACTTGTTCTAAAAATCCGCTTATCTGATTTTTGAGCACAGCACTTCCCAACTCCGTGTGCTCTGATTTCGCGGACCTTCGCACGCCCGTCCCGGCGCTGTCCAGCCAGGGGTTGGGGAAGGTCTGCGCGCTGTCTTGGAGGGCCTTGCCATGTCCGCTCACG
>JAYRFD010000039.1:0-10878 GCA_041908565.1 Polyangia bacterium
GGCGGCACTTCAGGAATGCCCTCTGCGCGTTGTGCTGCACGGCTGGGGGGACCGAGGAGAACTTGCTTCGAATGCCTACAGCGCGATGTTGCGCACGGCTGGGGGCCCGGCGGACGCGGACTCTTTTTCGAGCCGCCCAGGAATCGGACCGACGTCTCGAAAAAGGGTTCGCTTTTGCCCCAGCCTTTGGGCTTCGTTCGCGGGGGCGGGGTGTCTGGCCGCGTCGCGTATTCAGGGTTCGCTGCGGCCCCGGCCTTTTGGGATTCTGGGTGGAAGCGGTCCTTTTTGGACACATTTCGAAGCAACTGCGGGGGGGGGAGGCAGTAGGTCGGCAGGGCCTGGGGGCGACCTTTGGCGGCGGCCGGGTCGCTTCGGCGCAGCACGACGCTCTCCAGATGCCAAGCCACGGCAGTGCGCAGCGGCACGACGCTCGGCGCGGGGTGCAACGCCGTAGTCGGGAGCTGCGCGGCGCTCGGCGCGGGGTGCAACGCCGTAGTCGGGAGCTGCGCGGCGCTCGGCGCGGGGCGGGAACGCGTAGTCAGGACCGACACGACGCTCGGTGCTGTGCGGGAACGCGTAGTCAGGACCGACACGACGCTTCGCGCCGTGCGCAACGCCGTAGTCGGGACCAACACGACGCCTGGTCAGACCACTTCCCGCGTAGTTCGGACCGACACGAGGCTTCGCGCAGTGCGGGACTGCGTAGTCGGGACCGACACAAGGCCCCGCGCAGGGCGCAATGCCGTAGTCGGGACCGACACGAGGCCCCGCGCGGTCCGGGACCGGCGGGACCGGGGCTTATGGGCGTGCGCCACGCAGTGCGGTTGGCTGGCGGAGATGCAGGGGTTGTGGCTGTCACTCTCGCTCGATATCTTCGCCGCCTCTTGCTGTATTCCTGTTTGTCCGTGTGCTGGAGCCTTCCGTGTCCACCTCTGCGATTCCTCGTCTCCGCTTTGGTTGCTGCGTTCTGGCGTTGACGCTTGGGGTATTGGTGGCCCAGCGAGCTGCCATGGGCCAGGTCACACCGACGGTATCGGCCCCGCTGCTTTCGCCCGGCGCCCCCTGCGGATTCATCGCGCCATGCACACGCATCGGCGAAATCGGTCTTCACATCGCGGCGCTGTCGTCTCTGCGCACAGACAAGGACCGATCGTTTGTCGATGTCCAAGGCCAAGCGCGTCTGTCGATCACATTCCTAGACCTGGCAGAAATCGGAACGACGTTCGCCGGCCATATCGGCAGTAACAACACGGGCAGCTTCTTCGCCATCAGCTCACCCGCGACGGTTTTTGCTCGTGTTCGTTTTCTGCCCCTGCCGTTCTTCCGTCCGCTCTCCACAAGCTTCTTCCGGCTTGCCCTCCATGCGCAGCACGACTTTGTCGATGCGAACTTCGGCGGTCACGAACCACCCGGCATCGCGCGCACGACACTGCACATTGTCGGAGGGAAATCCTACGGCTCGATCGACATCGATGGCTCGCTCGGCTTCGTGCTGACGCCTCATGCGGCTCGTCCTCCGCAACAAGCCGCGTTCCAGCTCGGCTTGGCCGCAAGCTATTGGTTCCAGCGCGCCGACAAGGATCACCCCACCGACCAGCTTCGCATTCAACTTGAAGCCCTGTATCAGTTCGCGCAGGACCGGCGATTCAGCACGCAAGGAACGCTGCTCGCCGGCCTGCTGGGAATGAGCAGAAACGGCTTCGGCGGCAGCTTCGCTGTCGGCCCCGAATACATCGATCAGTACGTCGGCGTGCGTGTGATGGGCGGCCTGCAGTTCTCGTGGGGTCCACACGTCCGCAATCCGTGGGCCGAACGCAAGGCCACGGAACCCAAGGAAACGCCCGCTTGGATCTGGACCCTACTCGGTGCCATCGATCCCATCCTTCGCGAAGACGGCTGCGTGTGGACCGACCCCACGCCGCGGCAGGCTTCCTACAAATGGTTCTGCATCGGCAAGCCCGATCCGCAGGACCCAAGCATGATTCTCCTCCACAGCGGCGGTCGATTGCCCGTTCGCACACACCTGTGGGAACACGGCACTGCGCTGCGAATCAATGACGGGACGAAGGTTGCCGAGATCCCGCTGACTGCGCGCATGCACAAAGCCGTCCTCGACTACGTCGACGGCTTGCTGCGCCACGATCCGGATCCGAAGCTGTGCGAAGGGAAGATCGATCCGATCCCGCAGGGGCTCGATGCGGGCTGGGCTTCCGTCGTTGCCAACGATGACTTCGGCGGCCGTGCCGCCGTGCTGGGGATGCAGATCTATCGCGAGATCACCTGCAACCCAGAAGCGCAGTCGTCGATGCAGATCCTGTCCCTGCTGGGAAAGGTGGGCGGCAGGGGGCCGCTGCGCGCGAAGCCGAACGTGGCGGATCATGTTGATCCGCCAGCCGAGCGAGCCAAGCCACCCATGTGGACGCGAGGCGGAAGCAAGTCTGCGGTTCAAAACGCCTACGCGCACTGGCGAAAGCATGGGAACGAGTTCCCTGAGCTAAGGAACGCCGTGGAGTATGTGGACCACGCGCAGGCCATTGCGCAGAAGCCGCCCGCCGGCGCATTGACCAAGTCGCGCGTCAATGGCGACATTGTCATCTACGATCCGCAATCCAACACTCTGGTGGTCTGCGATGCCGATCGAGTTCCCCGCACCATGTTCAAACCGGACCCGACAAAGCACGGCCATGCCACAAACTTCGAATACTTCAATGCCCAGTGATGACCTCCGATGCCGCGTCTGCGGGTGGCTACAATCAGCCGCACCTTGGGGTCTTGACGGAAAGACACCGTCATTCGAGATCTGTGACCGTTGCGGAGTGGAGTTCGGTTACGAAGATTGCACCGACGCTGCCGTGCAGCAGTATCGAGCATCGTGGATCGCAGCAGGTACGCCCTGGCAAGACGAGACAAAGCGCCGCGCGAACATCCAGACGGAACCTACTATGTCCTCACTGCTTACCTTCGTTAAGGTTGAAGAGGACCGTTTTTTTGGTCAGTACCAACGACTGTGGCGCATGCTGGCGACCTTCCATGATCCCGCGGGAACAGATGCCGACATGACGCAAGAGTACGTTCAAGGGTGCGATGCGAGCGTCCTGGAGGAGATCCTTGCCGATGGCCAGCGATTCCTGGGGCAGCGCGAGCTACCGATGCGACTGATCGCGACGAACGCCAACCGCTACCTCATCACCGAAGCCGAGCAGCGGCAGTGGCTGCAGACCTTGCTGGATCGCGTGCAGGCGGAGCTTGAGGTGCGGCAGGGGGCGCCGGCGTCAACGCGAGTGTAGGCAACGCCAACCGCTACCTCGTCACCGAGGCGGAGCTGCGGCAAAGTGGGCGGCAGGGGGCCGCGGCGGGCGAAGCCGAATGTGAACGACGACCGCTTCGTGCAGGCGCCGGGCAAGCCGCGGAATGGGGGAGGCGGCCGCGGCGATGTAGCTGAGCACAGACAGCCCCCGAAAAAGCCGCCCAGCCAGCACCGCTTTTCGATTCGTGAAAACGAGGAGCGCGGCGGGCACATCCTCGAACGGCACATAGGGAAGACGGAGAAGCAGCTGAGGCAGCGGCTGGCGGATGAGCCGCATCTCAAGCGCGTTTCTTCCTTCCACGATGAAGCGGTCGCAGAGCAAGCAATCGTCGATCGTGGGGTTCGAGGGCAGCTTCATCTCGTGCACGACTGCGGTCGAGCTGGGCAAGCGACCCGGTCCCGCGCTGCCGCTTGGCAGGATGCAGGCTTGGGGGCCGGCGCCTGACCCCCCGGCCTAGCAAGGATCGCTCATCCGTGTCGGGGCGACCGCGTCCGCTGTGATCTCGGCAGACGCGGGCCTAGCTGCACTGGCATGCGTTCACGACCGTACCGGACGACTTGAAGGTCATCGCGGTGTTCTTGCCCAGCGACTTGCAGAGCATGGTGCAGGAATCGGCACTGACGGCGCCGGTGCCACCGCTGCAGAAACAGTTGATCTCGTGCGACTGCACATCGGTGTTCGAGCCCGAGTAGCCCGCTTGCGTGCACATGTCCTTGCACGATGTGGCGGGGTCGCTGCCGCCGCATCCCTGGGCGGCGAGAGCAAGGCCAACGCACAGAAACAGCAGCGAGCAGGTCGTTCGAATCGAGCGGCGGGTACGTGACATGAAGTCCTCCTAGAGACAGGGTTTCGACGAGCACATCGCTCGCCGTAAGGCGAATCCGTTTCGAGAGACCTGTACAGCAGACCATAGAGCGCGGGTCGTGCCCCCCCCGCGAACAGGGGGGTACACGGGGGCTTGCAGGAACACAGCGCCGAGGACTGCCGCTTCACCTGCTGGCAACCAGCGGGCCCTGATGCGAGCGCCGCTCGATGCAGGATCGCCACAGACCCATGCAAGGCTGCTTTGGCCGGGCGAACCCGCGGGCGGCGCTGCAAGGCGCTGAAAGCCGCGTCGGTCCCCGGCGGGATGACCCCCGTCCTGCTACGAACGCGGGAAGAGCGGATCGTCGATGGTGGGGTTCGAGGGCAGCTTCATCTCTTGCGTGACGGCGGTCGAGCTGGGCAGGCGACCCGGTCCCGCGCTGCCGCTTGGAATGATGCCTTCCAGCGTGTCGGCGGTTGCGCTGGGGGGCTGCGAGCCGCCGCTTGGCGTCACCACGATCGACGAAGACGACGCGCTGGACGGCTGCGAGCTACCGCTGGATGGCTGCGAGCTGCGGCTGGACGGCTGCGAGCTGCGGCTGGACGGCTGCAAGCTGCGGCTGGACGGCACGGGCTGCACGCCCGGTCGCGGCGGACGCGACTTGCGGGCCGTGGCCGCGGTGCCCAGCGTGCCCGACCCGCCGGTCCCGGCTTCGCCACCGGGCAACAGATCGCCGCGCAGCAAGTAGATCGCCTCGCCGGACTGCTGCGCGGCCGACTGATCCGCCGCGTCGATGACCCCGACGGTGGCGCGCACGACCTGCACCAGCTCGGTCAAAAGCTCGCGCGCGCTGGGCCGCTGCTGGGGTTCTTTTTCCAGCGTGCGCAGCACCAGGCGCTCGACGGGATCGGGAATGGCGGGCAGCCACTTGCGCAGCGGCGGCACCGGATCGTTCAGGTGGTTCAGCACGACTTCCAGGAAGCTCTTGGCGTCGCTGGGGAAGGGCGTGCGGCCACACAGCATCTGGTACAGCATGACTCCGACGCTGTACACGTCGCTGTGCCCATCGTACGGACCGTGTCGCAGGCGCTCGGGCGCCATATATACCGGCGTGCCGACGATGCCGCCGCCGCCGGTCATGGCCGGTCGATCCATCTCGGAATCGGTGCCCAAGAGCTTGGCGATGCCGAAGTCCAGGACCTTGATCACCTCGCCATAGCGCGCGCGGTGCAAAAAGACGTTCTCGGGCTTGATGTCGCGATGGATCAGGCCGATGGCGTGCGCTTCGACCAGCACGTCGCAGATCGGCAGGATGATCTGGATGCAGCGGGCCAGCGGCAGCTGACTTCGTTCGCGCAGCTCGTCGGCCAGCGTGCGGCCTTCCAGAAGCTCCATCGCCAGGTATGGGATGGTGCCAGGCGCAATGCCAGAGTCCAGCATGGCGACGGCATTGGGGTGGTTCAGGCGGCTGGCCGACGTGCCCTCTTGGCGAAAGCGCTTCAGCGCCTCTTCCGACGACAGGTTGCCGATCGAGCGAAAGACCTTGACCGCCACCTGTCGCCCCAGCTGCACGTGCGTGGCGCGATACACCACGCCAAAGCCCCCCAGGCCGATGCGCCCATCCAGGCGATACTTGCCGTCGAGCATAAAGCCGTTGGGCAGCTCTGCCGGGTTGCTGTAGACGGGCTGGACGGTGGCCTTTTCTTTCTTGAGCTCTTTGTTCTCGCGCGTGAGCTCCTGCTTTTCGCGTTCCAGATCGCGCAGCTTGCGACCGCTGCGAATGTGGTGCTCGATGCGCACCAAGAGCTCTTCAAACTCATACGGTCGCAGAAGGAAGTCGACGGCGCCCAGACGGAACGCGCGAACCTTGGCCGGCACGTCGCTGCGTTCGCTTAAGAACAGCACGGGCACGGCCCGCATCTGCGGCGTCATCTTCAGCTGCCGACACAGCTCGAAGCTGTCCATGTCGGCGCGCTTCAGGTCCAGCAGGATCACATCGGGGGACTGCCGAAACGCCAGCTGCTTGGCCTGCGGTCCCGACGTAGCGATATGGACCTGGAAGCCGGAATCCACCAGGCGCTCGGATAGCGCGCGTGCGCTGTCGGCGTCATCGTCGACTAGCACAGCCACGGCGTCCTGCAGATCGACCGCCGGCGCCAGCAGTGAGCGCGAAGATGGATTCATGCGCGATGCGCTCTCACCTGATTCAAGCTGAGGCCCCCCCAGCGACGAGTCGGCAAGACGTAGCCGTGATTTTTCGATTGTACACTGCGCATTTTGCTGGAACGGAACGAATTGCGAGGCGGCTGCCGAAGGAGCACTTTCGCACCGTGCTAGGCTGCAGCCCCGTTTCGCTTGTCGGAGGATTCCCGTGCGCGCACAGAGGCCGCAGCCTTCGCCCCCCGTGGTCAGCAAAGATTCAACAGAGTTTCCGCACCGCCGTTCCCCCGGGCCATCCACCCGTGGGTTCTCTGAAAGTCTGTACAACCCAACCCCGGACCACGAGCCGTCCGCCCCCGCAGCGACCGGCAGTACATCAGCGGCAACCGGGGTCCCAAGACCACCCACACGGCCAGCCGGCCTGGTCGGCAGCCGGTCGGTCGGTCGGTCGGTCAGCCTGTCCGTCACGCTTTTTGAACAAGCGCACCGCACCTGCCCGGGCTGCAGCGCGGACATGGTCGATCGCGGCTGCAAGCTGCGCTGCCCGCGCTGCGGATTTTTTCTGGACTGCTCGGACGGGTAAGCCGTCCCTGCGAACCAGAAGTTTGGGCGATCTGGGCTGGCTGCCGGCTTGACTTCAAGCGGCGCATGACACACGGTTTCAGCATGTCCATCCGTCGCTGGCTTCTATCCATGGGTCGGGGCATGGGTCCTGGCCTGGCTGCTGTGTTTGTCACGTCGTTGGTGCTGGCTTGGGCGGGCACCGGCTGTCGCAAGTCGGGGAATCCGCCAGTCACGCGGTACGGTCAGACGCCGACCGCTGTGGCATCCGGTCCGTCGGGCGGAACGCCATCGGCGCCCGGCGACCCCCTGGGCCCGCCGACCGCGGCCGTGCCCCCTGCGGGCTCGCCGATTCCGCCGCCAGCGTCGGCACCCGGGACAACACCCGGGACGGCGCCAGGGACCGTGGGCGACCCATCAACGGCCGGTCCGCTGGCCGCTGGCACACCCAGCGCCGGTGGAATCGTCGATGCCGCCGCCACGCCCAGCACGCTGACCCCGGCCCAGCAGAGCCGCCGCACGCCGGTGGTTGACGCGGTGCATCGCGCCGCTCCATCGGTCGTGTCGATCCTGACGGAGCAGCGGCCGCAGTACAACCCGTTTGGCTTCTTCGGTCTGGAAGAGGAAGGCGAAGACAGCGGACGAACCTCGCTGGGATCCGGCGTCATCGTCGAAGCACACGGGCTGGTCATCACCAACGAACACGTGGTGGCCGGGGCCGCGCGCATCCGCGTTCAGCTGGCCGATGGTCGAGAGCTTCCCGCGACGCTGATCGGCGCCGACCAGTCCTTCGACCTGGCGGTGCTGCGCGTCGAAACGCAAGGCAAAGAGCTGCCGGCACTGCGCCTGGGCACCGCCGCCGACCTGATGATCGGCGAGACCGTGATCGCCATCGGCAACCCGTTTGGCCTGTCGCACACCGTGACCTCGGGCGTGATCTCGGCCCTGCACCGTGTGGTGCGCGCCAAGAGCCGCACGTACGAAGACTTCATCCAGACCGACGCGCAGATCAATCCCGGCAACTCGGGCGGGCCGCTTCTGAACATCCACGGAGAGCTTGTCGGCATCAACACCGCCGTGCACTCGGGCGGCCCCGGCATCGGCTTTGCGATCCCCATCGATCGTGCCCGCACCATCGTCAACGACCTTCTGCAGTTCGGTCGCGTGCGCTATGGCTGGCTGGGCATCCGTCCCAGCGCGCTGCGTCAGGGGCGTCGATCGGTCGGCGTGGTGGTTGCGGAAGTCGAAAGCGGCAGCCCGGCAGAGCGGGCCGGCCTGCAGCGCGGCGATGTGCTGACCGGCATCAACGACGACAACACGCCATCGGTCGAGGCGTTCTGGGATCGCGTTGGGCGCATCTTGGCGGGCGAAGACGTGCGCCTGCGACTGCAGCGCGGCGAGGTTCGCCTGCAGGCCGCGCCGCTGGATCCCAAAGAGCAGTCGGGTCGTGCGCAGCGTCGGCTGGGCCTGGACGTGACCGAAGCCGAAGGTCGCGCCGTCCTGGTCCGTCGGGTCTTGCCGGGAGGCATCGCCGATCGCATCGGCTTCCAGCCGGGCGACGCCATCCTGCAGATCGGCGCGCGCGCCATCAAAAACTCGCGCGACTTTGCCAGCGCACTGGGTGAGATCCGCCCCGGCAACGACACCGTCATGCTGGTGGTGCGCGGCCAGTACAGCTACTACGTGACCGTGCCGCTGTGATGTCGCTCCGCCGGGACCCGGCAACGCGAACGATCTCCGCGCGAACTAGTGCGATGCGAACGATCACGATGCGAATGCGCGCGACGCGAACGATCTCTGCAGAAACGATCTCGACACGAAGAAGCGCGCTGCGGATGAGCGCCGAACGGTCAGGGGGTCGTTCGTCGACGACTGCGCAGCCGATCGATGGCACCGCGGCGTAGCTCGGCGTCGATCAAGCGGGTCAGCTGTTCGTTGCGCAGGGCCGCGGTGCCGGCGCCAAGCCCGCTGACCCCGCCGGTGGTCGGCACCAGGCGTCCGTTCAGAAACAGCGCCGGCAAGCTGGTCGCCCCCAGCGCATGGGCGTCGCGCTGGGCCCGCGCCACCAGGGCCCGCACGCGATCTTGTCGGCTGGTTTCTTCCAGCCGATCGAAGTCGACGCGCTGGTTGAGGATGCTCTGCGCGAACTCGACGTAGCTCAGCAAGAAGCGTCGCCGCATCAGATCCAAGATGCTGTCGTAGGCGCGAAAGAACGCCGGGCTGTTTTCCAGCGCCAAGGCGGCCAGCACCAGCGGCACGCGATTGCTGCGCTCGCCAAACGACAGCGATGCCGAGCTAGATGGCAAAAGCGACAGCCCCGAAAACAGCGTGCCATTGGGCGCCGGCACGTAGGCGAAGCGCACCACGTCGCCATAGGAACGCAGGGTGTCGCGAAGCTCGCGCGCGAACTCGCAGACGGGACCACTTTCAAGGCTGCCGACCAGGACCAAGGTCACAGGGGACACGCGGGGGCCGCGCAGCGGGATGTCGGTCAGCTGGAAGGTCGCCGCCCCAGCCCCCGGACGACCGACGCGGCGGCTTGGCAAGGGCATGGCCGCGGCAGGCTGCGGACCCGGTCGCGACAGCAGCGATCGACTGCCCAGCCACGACGGAGCCGACGGCGCGCTGAGCGTTGGGTAGCGATCGCTGGTCTCGGCCGTCGCCACCAGTTCGTCGTACAGGCTGCCAAGCGGCGTTCCCCCGCGCAGCAGCTGATAGGCCCGCAGCCGCTGCCGTTCCAGTTCGTCGCGCAGGCTGCTGTCGCTGGTGGGGCTGCGCAGCCGACGGCCGTTGATGCGGACTTCCGGCGGAGTGCGCACCGATGCGCGGACCTGCTGCCACAGCTGCTGGGCCCGTTCTTGATAGCGTCGCGTCACAAGCTGCTGACGCAGGGGCGCCGCGGCGATGCCGTGCTGAGCGGCTGCCGCAAACAACAGCAGATCGCCATCCAGTCGCCGATCGCTGCCCAGCCGAGCGTTGGGATCGGGGCCCGGTCGCCCGACGCCAGCCGGCCAGTCGGTCAGCCAGTCGGGATGATCAGCAACCGTCACCAGGAAGCCGGCGCTTTGGGTCCCCGCAAGCTGCCAGGCCGAAAGCAGAAGCTCGGATCCACGCTCGGCCACTTCGCTGCCCAGCACGGGGTGTACCCGCAGGCGGATGTCGTCGTGCTCGGCCTGTAGCTGCAGATAGCGCGCAAGCTCGGTCCCGGTGGCCCGGTGACCAAAGGGCAGAAACAGGTCGATGGTGACCGCAGCCGACGGCGGACCAAACGAGGGCACATCGTCCACAAGCGGCAGGATCACGTCCCCTTCGTGGCCTGCCGAGACCTGCACTCCATGGGGCAGCCGGTGCTGCGCTTTGGCCGCGCCCATCCAGGGCCCGCCCAGCGCAAACAGGGACCCCGCCAGCCACAAGCGGGCTGCCCAGAAGATCGTGAGTGTGCTACATCGCAACGCCATGCAAAGACGTGTTGTGGTAACGGGGATTGGCCTGTGTACGCCGCTTGGTTTGGGTCGCGATGCGACATGGCAAGCGCTGCTGGCAGGGCAGAGCGGCATTGCACCCATCACTCGCTTTGACACCAGCCAGTTTGCAACGCGCTTCGCAGGGGAGGTCAAGGGCCTTGACCCAACAACCTTCATCGACAAGCGAGAAGCCAAGCACTTGGACCCATTTGTCATCTATGCGGTCTACGCCGCCAAAGAGGCGGTCGCGCACGCGGGGCTGAAGATCTCGCCAGAGCCAGCCGATCCGGCGGGCCCCTTCGAACCGACTCGAGCCATGGACCTTGGCGTGCGGAGCGATGGCGCCTATCCCTGCGATCGCGTCGGCGTGTACATCGGCGCGGGTCTGGGCGGCGTCGAGCACATCGAGAGCACGCACACTACGCTGATGAACAAAGGCCCAGGGCGCATGTCGCCGTACTTTGTGCCGCAGATCATCATCAACATGGCACCGGGCCTCTTGTCGATCCGCAAGGGTCTAAAAGGTCCAAACATGAGCCAAGTGTCGGCCTGCGCGACGGGAGCCCACGCCATAGGCGAA
>JAYRFD010000040.1:0-12686 GCA_041908565.1 Polyangia bacterium
CCAGCGCCTGCGCTTGGACCTGGGCTTGCGACCGCCCCTCGGCCCGCAGCAGGCGAGCCTGCGCCCGCAGCCAGGCCGGGCGAGCGATCGCGTGATGGCGGGACAGGCGCGAAAGGACCGCCAGCGCGCGGGCCAGCTGCGATCGACGCTGCGCCCGCAGAAGCGGCGACGCCCCCTGCCACAAGGCAAAGCAGACATCGACGGCCCCATAGGCCGCCGGAAGCACGCCATAGTTCAAAATCGGCGAGCTGGCAAAGATGGCCAGCAGGATGTCGGCGTCGGCGCGAGCGGTCTCCCACTGACCCAGGGCGATGGCGGCGCGGGCGTGAAGCTGGACCGCGTGCAGCTCGAAGGTCAGATCGCGCGAGGCGCGGATCTGCGGCAGCACGGCTTCGATTTCATTCTGCAGCGCCGTCGGCTTGCCCTGCGGCAGCCAGCGCTGCGCCAGGTACACGCGAGCCCGCGGCGCAAACTGGCTGTGGCTCTCTTGCCGGGCCAGCTGATGGAAGGTGGCCAGGTCTTCGCTGGCCCGCTCGTGACGGGCGGTATCGCCGGGGTCCAAGGTGCCGCGGAACTCGTGAATCCACAGGATCTGCTGCAGCGCGACCAGGCGCGAATAGGTGTCACCGAGGGTCCGCGCGATGGACTCGGCCTGGCGCAGATCGGACTCGGCTTCGGGCATGCGTCCCTGGCTGATGAAGATGCTGCCGCGGATGCGCAGGAACTTGAACTCGGCCAAGGTCCCCGGGTGCTGCTGCCGCAGCGCGTCGGCTTTCTGCAGATACAGCTGCAGCAGCGCCTGGTTTGGGATCAGGGCCGCGGTGTAGGCCAGCGCGCTGTAGCTTGTGATCTGCTGCTGCACATCGCCCAGCTGCTCGGTCAGGTTGGCCAGGGACAGCGAACAGAACAGCAAGCGGCGGTCGGAAAACAGGTACAGCGCGACCTCGGCATGGGTGGCAAGCAGGCCCTGCGCTTCGCGCTGTAGCTCGGGCGGCAGCGTCGGGTTCAGCCAGTCCGGAAGCGACCCTGCAAGCGGCAGCCGTTCTTGCAGACGGAAGGCGCACTGGGTGGCGGCGCCGCGCAAAAGGCCCAGCACGGTCTGCGCCGGGGAAAGGGGCAGCGGCAAGCCCAGGATCTGCAGGCCCTCTTCGGTGACGCGCATCGAATCTTCGATAAAGCCCAGGGCCAGGCCGGTCACGCCCAAAAGGCGACGCAAGCGGACGCGCGAAAGCTGCGGCGGCTTCGCCTGTGCTTCCAGCCGCAGGGCCTGCGAAAGCAGGCTGTGGGCGTCGCGCAGGGCACCGTGCTGGACCGATGCTTCGCCGGCCAGAAGCGCCGGGCCAAAGGCACGGGCAGGCTGACCGCCTTGTTCCAGATGGAAGGCCAGGGACGCGGCGAGCTCTGGCGATAGCGGGCGTGACCGCACCAGGGCGTCGGCCACCTGCACGTGCAGCGCCTGCGCCTCGGTCGGGTGCAGCGACGCCAAGACGCCCTCGCGCAGCTTGTCGTGCGCGAACTGCCAGTGCCCGGCCTGCACATCCAGCACGGCGGCATCGGAACAGGCGGAAAGCCAGCGATCCAGCAAGGAACTGCCAGGCCCTTCGGCAGAGCCTTGCGCGGGCCCTTCGGCAGAGCCTTGCGCGGGCCCTTCGGCATGGCCGTCGGCGTGAATCCCCCCGGGGGGCGGCTGATCGCGCAGAAGGATGCGCATCAGGGCAAGGTCGATGCGTCTTCCTGCCACCGCCGCGTGTCGCAAGGCCGGCAACGCCCAGCCCGGCACGCGCGACAGCCGGCGGCTGATCACGGTCGCCATGCCTCCGCGCAGGCCGATTTCCTGCCCGGCACCGGATCGGATGCGGGTCAAGCTGCCGGCTTCTTCGGCCAGCGCGCGCAGGATCTCGACCAGGAAGAACGGGTTGCCTTCCGTCTGGTCGCGCAGCCACTTGACCAAGCCGGGCTGCGACTCCATCGAGCCCAGCATCGATTCGATCAGCGCGGCGGTGCCATGCGGGCTTAGTCGCGCAAGCGGCAGCGTGCGAGCGCCGGGCAGCTGACTTGGCAGCTGGGGACATTCATCATCGCGGTAGCTGGCCAGGATCAGCACGGGATGGCGGGGCAGGGCGGGCAGCAGGCGCAGCAGAAGCTCGCGACTGTCGGCATCGGCCCAGTGCAGATCTTCCAGGACCAGGACGCTGGGTTCGGTCCGTCGCAGAAGCACATCGCACAGCACGGACTGCAGGCGGGTGCGGGCGGCGTGGACTTCCAGTTCCGGTGGGGGATCGACGTCGTGCCCCAACAGCATCGGCAGATCGGGCAGCACGCTGTGCAGGGTGCCGGCTTCCAGTGGAGACAGCGGGACCGACAGCGCGGCGCTGCGCAGCGAATCGACAAAGACCTGATACGCCAAGCCGGCCTGCGCCACGGCCTGCCCGCGATCGACCTGGGCTCCGCGGACCAAGGCCAGCGTGCGCACCTCGTCCAACAGACGCGACTTGCCGACGCCGCTTTCACCACCGACCAGCCACAGCGCACCATGGCCGCGCATGGCTTGGCTCAGGGCAGAGCGCAGCGTGGTCAGCTCGGCTTCGCGTCCGACAAAGGCAGCGGCCTGCAAGTAGCTGTCGCGGACCTGCGCGCTTTCGTCGGGAAGCGTCAGACCGGCGGCCTGGGCCAAGGCGCGCGCGGCCTGGCCCGCATCGCCCAGGCGGACCTTGGGATCGCGCTCGACAAGCTGTTCCAGGACGTGGCGCAGCGGCTCTGGCAGGCTGGCATCGCCCAGGTTCGGTTCGGCATGCAGCACGCGCGAGATCAAAAGCTCGCTGCGATCGGCATCAAACGGTCGCTGCCCGGTCAGCACCTGCGCCGCCATCACGCCAAAGGCGTACAGATCGGACGACTCGCTGGCGGGCTGGCCCAAAAGAAGCTCGGGCGCCATGTAGTGCAGCGTGCCGGATAGCTCCAGCGATCCGTGCTGGCAAAGCGATCGCAGCACCGCCAGACCGAAGTCCAGCACCACCACGCGCCCCTCGCAGAACAGCACATTGCCCGGCTTCAGATCGCGATGCAGGATGCCGCGGCGGTGCAGGTAGTGAAGGGCTGAAAGGACTTCCAGCAGCAAGGTGACCCGCCTTTGCAGGTCGCTGGATCGGCAGACGCGCAGGAACGACTCGGCGCCCTGGAAAAGCTCCATCGTGTAAAACGGGCTCTCGGGCGCTTCAAAGCCATAGTCGAAGACGCTGACGATGTTGGGGTGGCGCAGCGAAGCCAGCGTGCGGAATTCGCGTGCCAAGGCCAGGCCCAGCGGAGCCTGGTTCAGCGAGGACAGCGTGTCGCTGAGCCGATCGGGCACGGCGGGCTGGCCTGCCAAGGCCGGGCGCATCAGGGTCGCGTCTTGCGTGAACGGCACGGGCGAACGCGGCGTCGCGATGCGCACATCCAGCCCGCTCAGCGCGCTCTCGGGGGGCAGCGTCTCTTCGACGGTCCTTGTGCGCTTTTCGGGCTGTCCGGGGTCTGGCTGCTGCCACACATGCACGCGCTTTAGAGCCACCCACGATCCGGTCAGGCGGTCGCGCGCGCGATAGACGGTTCCCATGCCGCCCTGCCCCAGCACATCACCCAGGACATAGCGAGGATGCGACCACGGCGCGCTGCTGGATCGACCCGTCTGCGCAGCAGGGCGCGCCATAGGAGGCTCTTTTTCGACGGGGACAGACATCGCAGGCGCAGTCATCGTAGCCCCGGCTTGGCCTGTCAGGGAATCGGTAAATGTAGAAGCTCGTAGAAGTGACGGGGATCCGGAACGTCGACTTGCGACCGTCGACGCAGAGGGCGGGGGCAGGCTTAGCTGCTGGGGCTGTCTGGACGGCGCGGGCTGTGGGCCATTGCATCACTTAGCTTGGTGATCTCGGGCAGGTCGATGTCCTGTTCCCCGAAGCGATGCGCGTAGTAGTGCGAGACCAGCTTTTGAAAGTGAGGCGCGCAGGGCTCGCCGCTTTCTTGGATGCGCTCGGCCAGCTTTTGCAGCGTCTCGCCGCTTTTCTGCACGAAGCCGCGCTTGCGCAGGGTCGAAAGGGCCCGCTTAAGCTGCGCGCGCGCTGCTGCCTGCACGCCGCGTCGGTGTCGGTCGTCCTTGTCGCTGGGATCGCCGAAGCCCAGTCGCAGGCTGCCGCGCAGCTTCAGGCGTCGCAGCCCCGCGATGGCGGCCAGCAGCAAGCCCACGCTCAGGATCCCGATGACGACGGTGCGCGCGATGTGGCGGCTGGCCGGCCCGGCGGGTGCGCGCAAAGTCTGCGAGACGCGAAAGACACTGCGCAGCCGATCGGCCAGGCGCTGCTGGGCCCGCGGATCGTATTCCAGCACGTACTTGTTCCAGCTCATCTCGACGCTGTCCGAGAAGCGCCGGGCGCGCTGCAGGAAGCCATAGCGCCCCGGGTTCAGCGCAGACAGCGGCGTCGGGTCCAGCGTGATCCAGACACCATGCTCGCCCGCTGGATCTTTTGCATCGGGCGCGTCGGGCGCGTCGGCGCCCTCTGTTTCAGGGCCGCCGCCTGCGGCTTTGGCGACGTGGGCGGACGCCTCGGTCGGCACAAAGGCTTCGACCCACGAGTGCGCGTGCTGCTGGCGCACCACGATGTAGCCGCCGAACTCGTTCCATTCGCCCCCCAGGTAGCCGTTGACGCTGCGGCTGGGGATGTCGACGGCGCGCAAAAGCAGCGAAAGGGCGCTGGCGAAGTACTCGCAGTGTCCGCGCTTGCGCTCGAACAGAAAGGCCGCGATGGGATCTTGGTGGCGGCTGCGCTCGCGTTCCGACAGCGGCAGAAGCTGGGTCGAGTAGGAAAACTGCGTCTGCAGGTAGCGTTCCAGCGCGCGCGCCTTGTCCTGCGGTCGCGACAGCCCGGCTGTGATCTGCAGCGCCAGGGTGCGCAGGCGTGGTTCCAAGCTGGGGGGGATCTGCAGGTAGGTGCGGTCCGCTTGAATGACAGAGCCAAGCGACGCGGCCGCAAGAACCGGATGTGCATCGGTGGCCGCCGCGGTCGTGTCGGGACCTCGGCTGGCGGGCGGAATGGCGCCACTTACCGACGGGGTCTGCACGACGGGGCTGGTTAGATAGACGGTGTAGTGCAGGCTGCCGGGGCGACTGCGCGCGAAGAGCTCGTCGTTTTGTCCCTGCTGCAGCGGCCACTGCGCGGCGTAGTACCAAGACGAAGGCAGCGTCAGGGCCAGCGGGCGCGAAGGCTGCAGGCTGGCGGCGCTGGTCAGCACCGGCACAAACAGGGCGGACGTCTCAAGCGGCTCCAGATAGATCTCGGCCCGCAGGATGCCTGGGTCTTGCAGCGACGTGGGCGGCGTTGTGTTGTCCAGAAAATGGTGCCCTTGGCGGTGCGGCACCGGGCGTTCATGCAGGATGGGCGGCGTGCCGTTCGGGGCGTCTGCCAAGGCCAGACCGGGACTGACCGGAGCCGCCACCGGGCCGTGCAAGGCGCCTGGAAACGCGGCTGCACCCGTCGAGGTTGCGGCCTGCGGGCCGGTTGGAAGCGGTGCTTGATGCCACCACTTGCCGTCTTGGTAATAGCTAAACGCGGTGCCGCGAAAGCGCAGTCCACTGCCCAGAAGCGTCGGCATCGACGGGCCGCCGTTTAGCTCGACGCGCATCACCACGCGGGGGTTTTCGCGCAGCAGGCCGTGGCCGCCCAGCTGGATCTGTTCGGCAAAGCCGGTCAAAAGCAGGCCGCGTCGACGCAGGGGCAGCTCAAGGCCGACTCCGACGCGCGGCAGCAGCAAGAACAGAAGGCCACCGATGACGAACAGCACCAAGGCCAAGCTGCCGGTGGCCAGCAGAAACGGCGTTCCGACCACGCGGCGCGAGCTGAGGATGCGCTCGACCTCGACGCGCTCGCTTTCGGCGGCTTGGCCGTGGCGACCCGGCAGGTGCTTCAGCAAGTAGTTTTCTTCCATCTCGCGGCGCAGGTGAAACAGCGACAGCGTCCACGTCGCGAAGATCGAGTACAGAAGCAGGCAGACGGCGTACACGATGCTGGCCCCGACCAGCGACGCGATCAGCAGCATCAGAAAGCTGATCAGATAGGCCTGCAGGTAGTCGCTGTTGTTGCGCCTTCGCCACAGCTTG
Source organism: Polyangia bacterium (assembly GCA_041908565.1). Lineage (GTDB taxonomy): Bacteria > Myxococcota_A > Polyangia > Palsa-1104 > JAEUJZ01 > JAEUJZ01. Next base: position 6,128 of record JAYRFD010000040.1, read on the forward strand.
ACGCACAGAAGGACGCACAGAAAGCGCGTGCCGCTGTCCCACAGCGTCTCGCCCTGCGTCGGGTCGGGCAACAGCAGCAGCAGCGACCCGGCCAGGATGGCATACAGCAAGCCGCTGAAGGCCCGCCGGTTCATAAACGGATGGCTCTGCGGATCGCAGAAGTACGATCCGGCGATGGCCGCCGTCGACAGCGCCGCCAAGATGCCAGGCACTTCGCCCGCCAGGACCAGCATCAGGAACGCGACGCTGACCATCAGGTACGAGACCGACTTATGGGTGGCGGCGAAGCGCATCCTAAATCGCCTCGATCACATGGGCGGCGGCGACCGTGCTGGGCAGTCGCGCGGCCGGATCGGATGGGCTGTCCATCGACAGGGCGGCTACGTGCGAAGACAGCTCTTCGCGGGTGCCGGGGATCGGCGGTGGATGGCTGCGATCGCGCTCGACGCGGCTGGGCCGCACGATCAGCAGCGAGTCACCGGCCTGGCACTGCTGGTTGCCGAGCATCGTCGGCATGCGGGGGGCCGGCTGAAAGGGCACCTCGGGCGTCACGGTTTCCAGCAGCGCCAGCGTCGTCAGCAGACGGCTCAAGCCGCTGGGGCTGTGCAGAACGGGCAGGGCCGCGGCAAAGCTGCGCACGATCAGCGCGACGGCATAGCCGTGTTCCAGGTAATAGGCACCCAGCGACGCCGCCCAGCTGATGACGCGTTCCAGATCAGCCTGGGCCTGCGGGTTTTTCGCTTCGCTGACGGAAAGCGCGTTGTCGACGAACAGCGTCACCTGCTGGACCGCTTCGTCTTCGTATTCGCGCACCATCAAACGCTGCCTTCGGGCCGAGCTTTTCCAGTGAATGTCGCGCGGATCATCGCCGCTGCGTAGCTCGCGCAGGGCATGGAACGCACCGCGTCGTCCTAGCTTGCCCGCCGTCTGTTCCCCCGTCGCGGACAGCAGGGCTTGCGGCAGGTGCGAAAGCGACAGCAGGGCGGGATAGACGATGATCTCGCTGCGGTGCTCGACATAGCGCGAGGCGCGGAACAGCGCGAACGGAAACTTGGTGCTGATGCGAAACGCCGTGAACACGTAGCGGCCGCGGCGCGGCAGGCTGTGCCGGTAGCTGGTCTGCTGCGTGCGTCCCGACGGAATCTTCAGGAAGTAGCAGCGCTTGTCGACCACCTGATCGTCACAGAGGTCTTCGACTTCGATGGAAAAGGACGGGAAGCGCTTCTTTTCGTTGCGCAGCACGATGCCCATCAGGAAGGGATGGTTGGCGTGTACGCGCGGCGGTGGCTGACGACGCGGCACGATGCCGCGCAGCGAGATCTCGCTGAGCAGCCACGAGCTGATCACCAGCGTCAGCAGCATCCCGAGCAGCAGATAAAGCTGGTTGTTGCCGGTGTTTAGCGCCACCACCAAGATGCCGACCAGCACCAGGACAAACCAGCCGCCATCGCGCGTCGGGCGCAGCCCACGCAGCCGCAGCCAGCGGCGGACGATCCGCTGACCCAGGCCGCGCAAGGGGGGGAAGGACAACTGCACAGCCTAAAGAATACCGCCTCTTGTGGGGCGGTGCGCATCCTCTCCTCGTCCGGTCGCGAAGAAGGTAGGCTGCGCCCATGTCTGCCCCGTCTGCCCCCGCGCTGCGCGTAGCCGATATGCTGGACCTGCCCCTGCGCGATCTGCGCCGCCTGCTGCAGCAAGGTCACGCCATCGACCCACAGGCCCTGCACAACATGGAATACCGCGGCACCGCGCTGGGCCTGCCCCGCTTCGTCGAACGGCTGACCTGGAAGACCTTTCAGAAGGTCTTCTTCTTCGATGAAGATCGGTGCGTACTGCGCGGCTGGAACGTGCGCGTGCAGCAGCGCGGAGTCGGCGCGGAAAGCGTCGCCAAGCAGAAGGCCGGAAAGCCCATCACCTTCGGGCACTATCACGTGGTGGCGGGGCGCCCCGACGAATCGCCCTGGCCATACGGTCCCGGCTTGCTGATTGATTATGGGCTGGGCCAGAACGGTCGCTTCGATCCCATGGGCTGGGTGCGCGATCCCTTGGTGTCGCTGCACAGCGACAGCGCGGACCTGCTTTTGGGCTGGTCCTACGTGGACCTGGGGCTGGCGCAGATTCCAACTCCCAGCTTCTTTGCGCTGGAACGTGAACGACCGCTGACCCACTTCGTCGAGCCGCCGCGATCGTCGGTGCGACGCGGCTAGAAGAACAGCGGGTCCTTGCGCGGGATCGGCGCTTTGGGGGCCGCCGGAGCCGCGGCTTCGCGGGTGCTGCTGGTCTCCTCGTCTTCGGGGACTTCGATGGGGACAGCCAGGTCACCGGCCCGTTCGATAGCCGCGTCGTCGCCATAGTTCAGGCAGTTGTCGCAGCGACGGCAAAGCGGCGGTGTCTTTTCGCCGAAGTATTCCAACAGCAGCTGCAGGCGGCAGCGCGTCGACTGGGCATAGCGGATCATTGTCGCCAGGCGTTCGCGATCGCCTTCGCGGCGCTTGCGATACGACTCGGCGGCGCGACCCAGCGTCAGCTCGTCGGCTTCCTTGCCCGACAGCGCGAAGACCTCTTTGCCTTGCTCGGTGATCAGCTCTAGCTCTTTGCAGATGTTCAAGACGACGCGCGTCTTGGCCTGCGAACAAGAGGCCGACAGAGCCAGCTCGCGCAGGCTGGTGGCGCCGTTTTTCAGCGCGCCCCACACGGATAGCACGTCGCTGCGCGTCGGGTACTTGCCAGCGACGAAGAAGTTCTGCACCTGTTCGTCGCCGGGGTTGTAAAGCAGGATGCAGCGGCTGGGCCGTCCGTCGCGTCCAGCGCGTCCGGCTTCTTGGTAGTACGCCTCCATCGAGCCGGGCAGGTTGTAGTGGATGACGGCGCGGATGTCTGGCTTGTCGACGCCCAAGCCGAAGGCGTTGGTGGCGACCATGATGCGCGGATTGTTGCGCATAAAGGCCAGCTGGGCCGAGTCGCGTTCGGCCTTGCCCATCTTGCCGTGGTACATGCCGACCTTCAGGCCCAGGACGGGCAGCGCGCCAGCCAGTGCCTCGACGGTGCGGATCGTCGAGCAGTAGACAATGACCGATCCCTGCACCTTGCGCACCAGGCGCAGCAGGCGCTTGACCTGCGTCTTTTCATCGCCGGTCTCGCGCACTTCAAACGCCAGCGAGGGACGATCGAAGCCGGTGTGCACCGCGACCGGATTTCGTAGCTCCAGCTGGCCGATGATGTCTTCTGCGACCTTGGGCGTGGCCGTCGCGGTCAACGCACAGACCGGCGGGCGACCCAGCTGTTCGCAGGCGCGCTGCAAGAACAGATAGGACGGTCGGAAGTCGTGGCCCCACTCGGAAACGCAGTGCGCTTCATCGACGACAAACAGGCTGACTTTCTGACCGCCTAGCTCGTCTTCCAAGCGACCGGATGCGGCGCGCTCGGGCGTGACGTAGATGATCTTGCGCTTGCCCTCTTCGATGTCGTCCAGCGTCCGTTCGGTCTCTTTGGTCGTCAGCGTCGAATCCAAGCGAGCGGCGACGACACCGGTGCGGCGCAGCTTCTGTTCTTGGTCGCGCATCAGCGCCAAAAGCGGAGACACCACGACGGTGACGCCGGGCAGCTCGAACGCCGTCAGCTGATAGATCAGCGATTTGCCAGCACCCGTTGGCATGATGCCCAGCACGTCTTGGCCGTTGACCAAGGCGCGAATCGCTTGTTCCTGACCCGGCCGGAACCCCGACAGCCCGAACTGGCGCTGCAAGCGGCGAATCAGGCGCCGCATGATCGGGTTCTTTTCGGTCTCGATGGCGGGTAGCTCGACGGGCGGATTGTTGCTGGCAGGCAGCTCTTTTCCGCGCTTCTTTTCCGCGCTCTTTTTGCTGTCGGCCCGCGCGACGGGGGGCGCTTCGCGAATCGCCGGCGACCGATCGTCCGTCGTGTTCCAGAACGCCGTCGATGTCGCATCGGCCGTCGGGGCGGCTTGCTCATCGGCGAACTGCACACCGAAGTCGACGCGCAGATCGCTGGGAATGGGCAGCGTAGCGGAAAGCGGACCGTCGCTGGCTGGGGCCATTGCAGCGCCGCTTATTGATAGCGACAGCGGCAGCGCCGCGCTGACTTCGCTTGCGGCTTCGGTCGCGGGGACAGGCGCTTCAACGACCGGGGCTTCCTGCGTTGAAGCGGGCGCTTCTTGTGCTGACTCGCGCTGCCAGAACGGCTCGAACAGCGCGGAATAGGTCTCGTTGCTCCAGTCGATGAAGGTGCGTCGTTCCGGTGTTCCTGGCGACGACGGAATCCGCCAGAAGTTGGCGAAGCGATCAGGGCTCAAGCTGGGCTGAGCAGTCGCCGCGGTCGGGACGCTGCCATCAGTGGGCGCGTCCGAAGAGGCTGAAGGTGCATGCATGCGTAGGAACCTACAAAGAGTGCATCGACGAGATATCACTCGTCGGGGCCGCTGCCTAGCGGGAAATTACCGGCCCGATCGTCGGAACCGATCGTCAGAACCGATCGTCGGAACCGCTGGGGCGGGGCGGTTCGCGCGCGATCACAGGCGCGGGGCATAGGTCGAAAGCGGGACGCGCGGCGGATTCTGCGGGGCTTGCGGCAGCGGTAGCTGACTGGCTTCTTCGTCCAGTTCCAATAATGGCGGCAGGCGGCGCGGGCGGCGCTCTTGGCGCTGACGCAGCGCTTGATAGGGCGTCTCTTGCGTCGATCGGAAGCTGCGCCAGGCCGGCAAGCTGGCGCTGTGAAACTGCACCAGCGCATCGCGCAAGCGGCTGATGTCGGTGCCCGGCACGCGCTTTTCATTGACGGCCAGCGTCGGACGCGGCAGCGGAGCACTGCTGTACAGCGTGCGCAGACCGGCCTTCTGCCCCTGCGCCACATCGTCTTCGTACAGCAGGATGGCATCGGCCTTGCGCAGCGACGCCAGGCTTAACAGCGACGACACATCGCGGGTCGGAAGCAGGCGGTCGCGGGACAGGGACAGCTCGCCTTCAAACAGCAGGTTTTCGACGAACAGCGCCGCGTTGTCCAAGGGCAGGGCATAGTGCAGCTTGCTGCCGCGCAGGTCGGCCAGGGTCTTGATGGCGCTGCTGGTCAGCACGTGCAGACGGGTATCTGGGCTGCCTCCGACCGTCGCCACGGCCAGCGGCTGCAGCGTCGACAGGCGGGCCGCGACAAGCGGAGCTTCGGCCAGCAAAAGAACCGTGCGCGCGGCATCCGCATCCAGCGCTTCGACGGTGGCATAGACGCGCGCGGTCAAGCGGTAGCGATCACCAAGCTGCGCGGCGACGTGGGAAGACAGCTCGTTGCCTAGCTCGACCTTGTCTTCCAAGCGCGCAAACAGCACACCGGGCAGATAGACCGCAAGCACGCGATCTCCGTCGGATGTTTCGTTGGCAAACGCGGGCTGGGCTGGGCTGAACAGACCCAGGCCGAAGCCGAAAACCAGATACACGGACAGGGACAGAAGAAGTGCGCGGGCCGACGACAGGCTGTGCGCCAAGCGTCGCGGATGGGGGCGCGCGTGGCTCATCGCGAGCCCTCGTAGATGCGTTCCAGCACGTCGACCCACTGCCGCACCAGCGGAAGCTGCGGATCGCCGGGCTCGGTGGACTGCAGATACCGACGATAGAAGTCCAGCGCGCTGCGGCTATCGCCGATCAGGTCGTGATAGCTGCCCTGGCCCAGCCACACCGTCGGCAGCACCTGCGGATCCAAGCGGCTTAACAACAGGCGTGCTTCTTCGGCGCGTCCGCGATGAAGCTGCAGGACGGCCAGGTTGTACTGCATGCGGGCCTGGTTTTCGGGGCTGGTGGCGCCCATGTAGCTTTGGGCGGAACGCAAAAGAGAGTTGGCGCGCTCGATGTCGCCGCGTTCTCCGCGATCCAACAGATCGATGGCCTTGCTGGTGTATGCGACGGCCATCGCACTTTGCAGAGCCCGCGCTGCCGCCGGCTGGATCTGCTGCAGCGCCTGCTGGGCAAAGCTGGCGCCCTGATAAAAGTCACCGCCGCGCAGCGTCAAGCGAGCCTTCAGGTGCGTGAAGCCACCCGGCCCTAGCAGCGCTTCCAGCGTCGGCAGATCGAACTGATTTCCCACCTCGGTCAGCCGGCGCAGGGCCAGGTCGAACTGACCCCCGCGGGCCAGCGCCACCACTTGATACAGCATGGCCTCGGCACGCTCGCTGGCGGACAGCACGCTGCCGGCCCGCAGCGCGGCCTGCGCATACGAAAGCACCTGGCGTTCGTCGTTTAGGCCCTGTGGCGGCAAGGCCGCAGCAACTGCGGGGCCCCCGTTGCCGTTGCTGCCTTCCGGCCCGTCGCTGGCGCCACGCAGGGGAGGAAACGGTCCCCGCCCCGCCTGGCCTTCGCTGCCGCCCCGCAGGGGAGGAAACGGTCCCCGCGCCGTCTGCACTTCCGACAGATCGATCGGACCGCGCAGCGGGGGATAGGTCGCCTGCGCTGTCTTGCCGGCTCGTGCTTCGGCCTGTTCGTTGCCTTGGCGCAGCGGCGGGAAGGGGCCACGTCGACTGGCGCCGCGTCCGCGCCCGGGCTGCGATGGCTGGTAATAG
>JAYRFD010000041.1:0-6900 GCA_041908565.1 Polyangia bacterium
ACCACGGCGGTCGGACAGCCCGAAAGAACGCCGCTGCTCAGGACGACGCCCAGCGTGATGCCCAGCCGGCCTCGCGTCGAGCCCCAAGGTACACCGCTGCCTAGCTGTCCGTCGGATGTGGTCTCTTGTCGACCCCGACCGCGCAAATTTCCCATAGCGACCCTCGCTGGATCCCTGCGCCGGCTGCTACAGCGCCATGCCCTTTTTGTGGCTCATCAGCTCGCGCTGCACTTTCAGCAGAAGCTGATTGGTCTCGATCAGCTCGCGCGTTCGCGTGCGGATCTGGCCAGCCAGTCGCTCGCGCTCGCGCGCTTCGTTGTCGAGCATCTTGCGATACTTGTCCTGCACCTGCGCTTCGTCGGTGACGTCGCGCTGAATCTCCAGTGCGCCGACCGCGTTGCCGTTTTCGTCCAGGATGGGGATGGCCGACAGCACATAGCGGCGCGGCGCGGCATCGTCGGCTTGGCCCAGCGGCTTGCCGTCGATTTCGTCCAGGCGCACGTGCCTCTGCTCGCGCCAGCACTGCTGGGCAATGCACGAGCCCTGGCAGATGCCCAGACGCAGCACCTCGTGGCACTTGCGACTCTTTAGGCTGCGCGCCTCCGACCGAGGAAACAGGGCGAAGAACGCACGGTTGTACTCGACGATGTTGCGCTCGCTGTCGCAGATGAACCAGCTGTCGATGATGACGTCCGCCTGCGCCTTAAACTGCTGGATGAAGCGCTCCAGAGCTGGGTGCATAGAGTCATCCTAGCGGCGATTGACCGGGAGAACAAGCCTGCGATACCTTGAATAAATGGGCTCTCGACTTTCAATCAGTCTGAAGATGATTCTGACGAGTCTGATTCTCATCTTGCTCATCGTCGGGCTGCTTGGATCCACCAGCATCTACTACAGCCGCCGGACGTTTGACGAAGCGGCCGAGCGCCTGTCCGCTGCGTACAACTCGGCGCTGGAGACTCGCGCCGAGACCCAGACGCTGACCGTCGCTGAAAGCGCGCGAACGGCGCTGATGCAGACCGACTACAGCAGCTTGCAGAACTTCGTGCCGCAGGCCGCCAAGATCGACCGCGACATCGTCGCGCTGTACGTCATCACGGACAACGGCCTTATCGCCGCGCACAGCGATTCGCGCGTCAAAGAAGGCCAGCCCGTCGCCGAGGTCGACCCCACGCTGGGTCCCGAGATGGCGAAGATCACCAAGCCGCTGACCAAAGAGATCGAAGTCGAGGCCAAGGGCGGCAAAGAGAAAGAGCGCCGCAAGGTGTTCGCGCGTCCTGTCGTCGCCTCGGGCAAGAAGTTCGGCACGCTGGTGGTGACCTACAGCATGGCCTCGCTGCAGCGTCAGCTAGACGAGATCGAGGCCAAGAAGAACGCCGACGTGCAGGCCTATGGCGTGCAGATCGCCCTTCTGGGTCTGGTCTTCCTGTTGGTCGGCGCCGGTCTGGCCGTGTTCCAGGGCCTGCGCATCGCGCGACCGATCAAGCTGCTGGCGCTCGGTGCTTCGCAGATCGCAGGCGGCCAGATGGATGCGCGCGTCGCCGTCGATTCCAAAGACGAGATCGGTCTTCTGGCCGACAACTTCAACTACATGGCCGATCGCCTCAAAGCGCTGCTGGACGAGACGGCCGCCAAGGCCGTCTTGGAAAAAGAGCTGGAGCTGGCGCGAACCATTCAAGAGACCCTGGTTCCCCCGGCGGAGCTGATCGAGCGCGGGCCGCTGAAGGTCGCTGGACACTTCCAGCCGGCAACGCAGTGCGGCGGCGACTGGTGGGCCGTGCACGACATCGTCGACGGCCGCGTCCTGCTGATCATCGGCGACGTGACCGGACACGGCGTTCCCGCCGCCATGATCACCGCCGCCGCCAAGGCCGCCTGCGACGTGGGGCGCGCGCTGGAAGGCGGACGCTTGACCGCCGCTCGCATCCTGGAGCTGATGAACCGCGCGATCTACGAGAGCGCGCGTCGTCGCTTCGTGATGACCTGCTTCGCCTGCGTGATCGACACCCGCGCCCGCTCGATCACCTTCGCCAACGCCGGTCACAACTTCCCGTACCTGTACCGCCACCCCAGCACGCTGCAGCCCGGCGAGAGTGACATCACCGTCCTGATGTCGCGCGGCAACCGCCTGGGCGACGTGCCCGATTCGACGTTTGCCGAGTCGTCGCAGGCGCTGCGGGCCGGCGATCGCCTGGTGTTCTACACCGACGGCTTGATCGAGTGCGAGAGCCCGACCGGCGAAGAGTACGGCGAAAAGCGCCTGCGCGGCGCCATCCGTCAGGCCGGCGACCAGGGCCCGATTCAGCTGCGTGACTCGCTGATGGCGGGAGCCGCCCAGTTTTATGGCAATGCGCCCCGCAAGGACGACATCACCCTGGTCGTCGCTCAGCTGTCGTAAGGGAGGCGGAGGCCGATCGTCTGCCGTGGGTCGGCGGGTCGGCTCTGCAGTCTGCGTTTATCGGCAATCGGTCAGCGGTTGCGATCATCGGTCGGTGATCTGGGATGCGCCGCTGACCCGTCAAGGACTTCGCATGCAGCGTCTATTGAGCAACTCACTTGGCACTGTTGAGTACGATGGCGCGCGCAAGCTGGTGATCTATCGCCGGAGCTCGCGACCCATCGAGCAGGCGCTGACCGACGAGTCGCACCAGCAGGCCCTGGCGGTTCTGCGACCGCTGCGCGGCCAGCGGATGCTGGCGGACCTGCGCTTGGCTCCTGGCAACAACTCGGCGGCCAGCGAGGCCAAAGGCCAGCAGCTACGCCGCGATCTGCGCGATCTGTTTCCGACCTCGGCCACCTTGGTTGCGACGGCGGTGGGGCGCCTGCAGGTCCAGCGCATGGCGCGCGAGCGCGGCGAGCCCATGGTGGTCTTCTTCAGCGAAGAGGAAGCCATCGCCTACCTGATGACCCAGCCCGTGCCGTAGCGACGATTGGCATCGCGGCAGCTGGTCGGGTGTGACGGGTGGCTGTCGTGGCCCCGGTCGCTGCGACCGCAAGCCCGTCGGCTGCGGGGTGCGGTTCGTCGGCAGCAGGCGGCCGGGTCGCTTGGCCCGGTTGTCGTTAGCCGGAAGGGCAGGGGCTCTTGTTCACGGTGGGGATTGCGGCAGACGCTGGGTCGCGAAGCGGAAAGGTAGCGGAGTGCCGGAGCCCCGAGGCGAAGAGTCCGCGAGGCCCGGATCCCGCTGGGGGGGCGGGGCCTACAGGCCGTTGCCGCTGGTGCGGGCGGGCATGCCAGGCGGTGGGCCGCCAGCCGGACGCGGCGGCGGAGCCCCCATGTGGTTGCCTCCACCGGCAGGAGCCGGCGGCGGTCGGTAGGCCGGCGGCTGGCTGGGTGGCTGGCTGGGCGGCGCCGGACGGTAAGCCGGCGGCTGGGCGACCGGCGCGCCGGGTCCCATCGGCTGCGGGGCCGGACGGTAGGCCGGAGCGGGCTGTCCACCATAGGCCGGCGCGGCCGGGGCCGGACGGTAGGCCGGGGCGGGCTGTCCGCCATAGGCTGGGGCGGGCTGTCCACCGTAGGCTGGAGCCGGGGCCGGGGCCGGGCGATAGACCGGGGCCGGCTGTCCGCCATACGCGGGGGCTGGGCGGTAGGCCGGGGCGCCATAGGCCGGAGCGGGCTGGGCCGGGGCGGTATAGACCGGGGCCGGCTGAGCCGGGGCGCCATACACCGGGCCGCCATACGGACGGGGCGGCGGGGCCGGCTGGTGCACCATCGGCGTGCCCGGCGCGACGTAGGCCGGCGGGGCCGTCACCACGGGGGCCGGCTGAGGAGCCGGGGCGCCATACACCGGGCCGCCATACGGACGGGGCGGCGGGGCCGGCTGATGAACCATCGGCGTTCCCGGCGCAACATAGGCCGGCGGGGCCGGCTGGACATACGCCGGACGCGGCGCGACGTAGCCCGGCTGCATCGGCGGGGCATAGCTACCCGGGGCAGGAGGCACGACATACGTGCCGCCACCGCCCGACGCCCAGTGGCCACGGTAATAGGTGTTGCCGACATAGCGCGGCGCCACATACATATAGCCGGCGCGGGCTGGGGCGCAGTAGCCGCGTCCCCAGTACCAGCGACCGTTCCAGTCCCACCGACCGGGCACCCAGCTTGAGCCATAGCCACAGCTCAGCACCGGCTCGTAGCGCATTGGCGGGGGCGCCATGCTGACGGTCACCGGCGGAGGCGGACCATACGGCACCTCGACCACGCTCGTCTCATAGACGGGCGAGGGCTCCACGTAGGTCTCGCTGTAGCAGCCGGCCAGGCCAACGATGCTCACAAGGGTGGCACTCAGTCGTCTCATGGGCGCAGTCTCCTCTAGTACAACCGTCACTGTAACCGATCGGACGAGGCCAGGCGTCGATTTCTTCACGGCTCCCCACCGCCGACGTTTGGGTCCATTTCGCCGTGCTAGGCGGACGTCATGGCATCGGCTTCGGCACAGACTCCCCGGCTGCCGCTTGCGACCTTTGACGACCTGCTGGCCATCCCAGACAGCGGCTGGGCGGGGCCTACAGGTGCCGCCCAAGAGGCCTTCCGAACCCCGAGGGCTGGCGGCTTGCCGTCGAGCCAACGGTGCGCGCTGTTCGGCGACGATGAAGAGTAGCCAGCAGGATGGCCCTGCTAGGGCTGTTCGCGTGACCTGTCGCTCTGCCAGGCGCTGGCCTGCGTCACTCGCTCGGTCCGCTGCCGGTTTATCCAAAAATTGGCTGGACCAATCATGGAAAGTTGCTTGGGCGCACCCATCGCCGGCTGGCGCCAAGCCAAGGTTTCGTGCCGTGCAGCCGACGTTTCGTGCCGTGCAGCCGACGTTTCGTGCCGTGCAGCGGAGCGTGCGTGCCGTGCAGCGGAGCGAGTGGGTCGGCGAAGCCTCGAATTGTGGGTCCGACCCGCAGCGTTGTGGGTCAGACCCCCAACGCTGCGTGGCGGACCCGGAACGTTGCGGGTCCGACCCACAAAATTCTTGGCTCACGGCACAGACGCGCGGCTGCGGAGCACCCAACCCCCGCTGCGGGCCATAGAAGCCCCGCTGCACGCGAGCGAAGCGCCGCTGCACACGATTCAAGCTCCGCCGCACAGCAGCAAAGCACGGCTTCGGCGCAGCGAAGATTGGGTGGCGCGCAGCGAACGTTGGGTGCGGCGCAGCGAAGATTGGGTGGCGCGCAGCGAACGTTGGGTGCGGCGCAGCGAAGATTGGGTGGCGCGCAGCGAACGTTGGGTGTGCTGCAGCGAACCTTGGGTGCCAGCTTGAGTCTTTGCTGCGACCCTCTCTGCCGCGAGCGTGTTCACCGGCGCGCGAACGGGTAGTTCGGCGCCATGAGAGTCACCCGCTGCCCGGTCGCGGAGCACGTCCCTTCGCTGCTCGTCGTTCGGCGTTTCCGGGCGCGTGCCATGCGGAACCCGGCGGTGTCCCACTCTCAGCCGTCTGCGGAGACCGCGCGCCTGCGAGATGGGCCTGAAGGGCGGCTTGCACAGATCGAGGATGTGCGACTTAGCTGCTGCGCCGCTGCGGGCTGGCGTCGCTGGCAGCTTGGCGCCCCAGCGACTGCCCCAGGCTGCGCAGAGCGTAGGTGATGCCACTTTGCAGCGTGCTGTGCGTCTGTACCGAGCGCAGCTCGACGCCAAGCCCCACCAAGGTCCGTGCCAGCTCGGCCCGGATACCCGTCAGCACCACCTGCGTTCCCAACAGCGCCAGCGCCCCAGATGCCTTGATCAATGTGCCCGCCACACTGGTGTCGATATGGCGCAGGCCGGTGATGTCGATGATCACAAACCGAGCCCGGTGGAGCTCTGCCCCTTGCAGCGCTGCTTCCAGGAACTGCGTCGCTCGCTCGTGATCCATGTTGCCAATCAAGGGCATGACCACGATGTGCTCTGTGATCGGGATGATGGGCGTCGACATCGCACGCACCATGTCCGTCAGCGCGGTCTGCTGCGTACGCAGGTCCTGTTCCAGCCGCTCGAAGCGCTCGATCGTCGTTAGGTCGCGCATGATCGTCCCGTAGCTGGTCAGCGTGCCCTGGGCATCGCGCAGCGCCACCACGATCTGCGAAACAGAGATCTCCCGTCCATCCGCCGTCAGCAGGCGACCATCGGCGCTCCACACACCGTGCGCTGCGGCATGGGGCAGCGCCTCTCGCACGATACGCGCTGCATAGTCTGCGGGGTGAAACTGCGCGAGGTTCAACGTGTCCAGGGCCTCGCCCGAGCGTCCGACCATGCGCAGCCCAGCGGGGTTGACATAGCGCACGCTGCCATCGAGCCCAGCGATGCCGACGAAGTCGCTGGTGTTCTGCGACATCATGGCGAACTGATCGCGCTCTTGCAGCGCTTGTTCCCGTCCGGCCAGCAGCTGCTTGGCTGTACTGATGTCCCGAGCGCAGGCAAAGATCAGTCCATCCTCCTTCGAGACGAGGGCACTCCAGGCAAGCCACAGATAGCTGCCATTCTTGTGAAGGTAGCGGTTCTCGAAGTGAACCGTCTTCTCGCCGGAAAAGAGGAGAGACGCTTGCGTCAGCGTGGCTTCCCGATCCTCGGGGTGTACGAACTCCACAAATGGCTGGGCGCGCAGCTCATCCAAGGAATAGCCCAGCGTCGTGCTCCAGGCTGGATTCAGCTCGACGAAGTAGCCGTCTGCATTGGCCGTGGCGAGCAGATCGAGCGAGAGCTCGAAGAAACGAGCGTAGGGAGTGTTCATGGCGTTCGCATGCCTTGAGGCCAGCAAGATGAGAGCCACCCTGTCCTGGACATCCACCATGCCCAGGCAGAGAGGGCCATGCAGAGTATCGCATGAGAATGCGACGCGTATCCTGGGTTTCCGCTCGTAGCCTGCACGGTCCGGCTGCATCCGCCGCGGCAGCCCAGCCAGCAGACTGAGCCAGCAGACTGAGCCAGCAGCCTGAGCCAGC
>JAYRFD010000042.1:0-6119 GCA_041908565.1 Polyangia bacterium
ATCTGCCTGCCAAAAAACGGCGACCTGCGCGATCACTACACGCCCATCTTCGACACCGATGTGCGGCTGCGCGGCTATGCATCGCTGCTGGTGGTGCCGCTGGTCTATGGCAATGCCGCCTTGGGCGCGCTGGTGATCGCGGGCAAAGCACCGCGGCTGTTTTCAGCCAGCAAGATCGACATGCTGGGGGTCTTGGCCAACCAGATCGTCGCGTCGCTGGAGAACGCGCGCATGTACCAGGCCATGGAAGCCATGGCGACCACCGATGCGCTGACCGGCCTGAAGAATCGGCGCGTCTTCCAAGAGCGACTCAGCGAGCTTTTGCGACGAGCCGAGCGCCATGGTGGACCTGTCACCTTGTTGTTGTGCGACATCGATCATTTCAAGCGCATCAACGACACCTACGGTCACTTGGTTGGTGACCAGGTGCTGCGTCGCGTCGCGCAGGTCGTTCAGGCGCAGGTGCGGACGATCGACGTGGCGGCGCGTTACGGCGGCGAAGAGTTCGTCGTGATCTTGGACTCGACCGATCAGGCCGGTGGGCGCCTGCTGGCCGAGCGCATTCGTCAAGAAGTGCAGAAGCTGGTCTTGCAAAGCGACAAGGGCGCGTTTAGCTGCACCCTTTCGCTGGGCATCGCCACGTTCCCCGACGACGTAGCCGGGGCGGGCAGCGAGCCCCGCTTGATCATCGAGTGCGCAGACCAAGCGCTGTATGCGGCCAAGCGAAACGGACGCAATCAGTCGGTGACGGCGCGCGAAGCCGCGGCCGTGCGCACCGCGGCCTAGCGGTTCCGCGGTCTTACGCCGGGCGGTCTGTCGCATTTTTTTCGCAGCGAGCGGCGCGTGCGCGCGGCGAACTTTCGGGGTCGTTGTGATAACCTCAGCGGTAAACGCCATGAAGATCGCAACGGGTCATAAGGTTCGCATTGAGTTCGAGCTCAAGGTGAAGGGCGGCGAGAAGATCGAGCACTCCACCGTCGAGTACATCCAAGGCGAAGGAAAAATTCTGCCAGCCATCGAAAAGCGCTTGGAAGGCTTGGCGATTGGCCAGGAAAAGGCCGGCGACATTCCCGCCAAGGAAGCGCTGACCGAAGAGTCGCTGCCCACCAAAGAGATCCCGCGCAGCGAGTTTCCCAAGGAAGCCAAACTGAGCGAAGGCCAGGTCTTCCAAGCCAAGGGACCCGACGGCAATCCCGTCAGCTTCAAGGTCGTCAAGATCGACAGCAGCAAGGTGACGGTCCGCTTCCTTCATCCACTGCTGGGCAAGGACCTGAGCTTCAAGGTCAAAGTCCTGATGATCGAAGATCCCAAGGCCAAGCGACGCGCGGTCGCGGTGCCGCCGCCGCCGGCTGCGGCCTTGGGCATCGATGATGTGAAGGAAGCCTAAGCCTCGTTTCCGCGTCGCTGATAACGGCGGCGAAGCCCACAGTGGCGAGCGCGTCGGCGGTTCGCTGCAGCGGGCGCGCCGAAGTTTGATGGGGCTAGCGCGCCGGAAGTTCGATGGGGTTAGCGCGTCGGAAGTTCGATGGGGCTAGCGCGCTGGATGTCGATTCAGCGCGTCGGAACTGCGACACCGCTAGTTCGTCGGAAGTTCGACGCGATTAGCGCTTGGGATGTTCGATGCGACCGTCGGCATGACGGGCGAAGCGGGCCGCGTCGGGACCGTGCACGGGATCGTCGACCGGCCAGGGCCAGCCCCCAAAGCGCGTCCGCTGATAGTCGATGAAGGCTTGCTGGATCTCGCTGCGGCTGTTCATCACAAAGGGGCCGTAGCTGGCCACCGGCTCGCCGATTGGACGGCCTTGCAGAACCAAGATCTCGGTGTCGTGATCGCCGGCCACAAGCGGCAGATCGACGTCGCTGCGGACCGTGACTCCAACCGGCTGCTGCAGGTCGTCGTCCCCGACGCGCAGCGACTGGCCGCGGAAGAAGTACAGCGTGCGCACGGTGTCGCGCTGGCGCGCGGCCGGCAGCGTGAAGTGGGCGTGGGCGGCCATGCGGATGCAGCCGATCGCGACATCGCTGTCGGGGCGCGCGGCCCACGATCGCGGCGGTGGCGGCGGCGGCATCGGGGCGTCTTTGTCGGTGATGAGCCGGCCCGCGATCTGCGTAAGCTGTGCGATGCGCCCTTCGCTGTCGCGGTGCTGCAGCACGGGAATGTCGTGCGCCCATAGCATCGTGAAGTGCGGCGGGGCCAGCTTGTCGGCGCGCGGCAGGTTCAGCCAGATCTGAAACAGCTCGACGGGATTTTCGCTTTCGCGCTGCAGAAGGGGGAACATCTCGGAGTGCACGATGCCCGCTCCGGCTGTCAGCCACTGCACATCGCCGGACCCAAAGCGCGCCGCGGCTCCCAGCGAGTCGGAGTGATCGATCAGGCCCTGGCGCACGATGGTCACCGTTTCGAAGCCGCGGTGCGGATGCTGCGGAAAGCCGGGCACGACGCGCCCGTGATACATGCGCCAGCCGTCATTGCCGGCGAAGTCCTGTCCCAGATCGCGTCCGGCCAAGCTGGCCTTGGGGCCAAGCTGGTCGTTGCCGGCGGGGTAGGCATCGACGTGATGCACGCAGAATAGGAATGGATCCTCCGTCTGCCAGGGGAACGACAGCGCGCGGTAGCTTTGAATCAAGGAGGGCATTCTCTGATTATGCGCACATCGCGCCTTGGCTGGGTGCCGGGATGCTTCGTCGCTTTTCTGGCCGGGTGGCTTTGCGGTACGCTGAGACCGAAGTCGGCATCGATACACGTCACACGTCACACGTCGCAGCAAAGGGATCAGGGGATGAGTCACGAGCGGGAAGAGACCACCAACCCAGGCATCACAACCGGCATGGGCGCAGACGCTGGCTTCGCGGAACACGACGAGGGTGAAGGCACCGAAGAGGTGACGCAGGTCGATCATCCCGAGCGCCACGCGCAGCCGCATGCCGATAGCGGCACGCCGGCCGACTTCGATGACGCCGTGCTCAACGACATCGCCGTCCCAAGCGAGACCACATCGTAGCCAGGGCGCGGCTGGGGCAGGGCTGGCGCCCCCGTCGACGCACATGAGGCTGCTGGCCTGCCGATGTCGCTTCTGTGCTCGCTTCCGCTTTTGCTTGTCGAGGCGTCCCGCGCGCGCTTCGCTGGCAGGATTCGTGCTGGCTCCGAGGCCGAGGGTGATAAAATGACTCGGCCTTTTTCATGAACACTTCGGACAAGAAAGAAGCGACGCCTTCCCAGGCTTCTGGGACGAAGCCGGGCCCTGCGGGCGAGAGCGAGCTCGCTTTAGGAGACACCCTAGCCGGGGTTCAACAACGGGTCGGTACGACGCCTGCCAGCGCGAACCCAACCCCAGCTCTTGTCCCGTCCGGCGGCAGCCCAAAGCCGTCCAGCGCGTCCAGTAGCAGGGCCATTCGTTCGCACACCGTGGGCTCGCTTTCAACGGCCGCTTCTTCGGTTTCGTCGACGGGCACACAGCTGCCGCGGCACATCGAAGAGGCCCTCGGCAAGCCCAACCACAACCGCCCCAAAGTCATCGATGACGAGCTTCCGCGCGGCGCCAGCCTGGGGCGCTACATCGTCCTTTCGTGCCTGGGCGCCGGGGGCATGGGCGTGGTGTATGCCGCCTATGATCCAGAGCTGGATCGCAAGGTCGCGATCAAGCTTTTGCGCAACGAAGCGGCCGGCAACGAAGCCAGCGAAGCGCGCATGCGCCTTTTGCGTGAAGCGCAAGCCATGGCACGCCTGCAGCACGCCCAGGTTATCGCCGTCTACGACGTCGGTACGATCGAGGGCCAGGTGTTCATCGCGATGGAGTTCATCGATGGACACACGCTGACCAGCTGGCTGAAGGATCAGCCGCGCAGCCAGGCCCAGGTCTTGGAAGTCTTTACGCTGGCCGGACGCGGTCTGGCCGCAGCGCACGCCGTTGGGCTGGTCCATCGCGACTTCAAGCCCGACAACGTTCTGGTTGGCAAGGATGGGCAGGTGCGCGTCACCGACTTTGGGCTGGCCCGTCGCGCCGATCAAAGTGATGAACATCCTGCGGTCAGCGATGCGTCTAGTTCGGCGATTACGCCGCAGATGCTAAGCGTGAACCTGACGCGCACCGGCGCCTTGATGGGCACGCCCCGCTACATGGCGCCCGAGCAGTACCAAGGTGGCAAGACCGAGCCGCGCACCGATCAGTTCTGTTTCTGCGTCGCCTTGTATGAAGCGCTGTATGGGGCTCCGCCGTTCGCCGGCGACTCCATCGCTACGCTGGGCTTCAATGTCGTAAGTGGTCGAGTGCTGTCGCCGCCTCCCGAAGCGCGCGTGCCGACCTGGATGCGGCAGGTTCTTCTGCGCGGGCTCAGCGTCAATCCCGACGATCGCTATCCCAGCATGGATGCGCTTCTGACCGCTTTGAACCGCGAGCGCACCAACGTCAGCTGGCGCTGGCTGATCATGGCTGCCGTGGTGCTGGTCGCACTGGCCGGCAACCTGGCGTGGAACCTGCACAAAGAGAGCCGTGAGACGCCATGCCGCGGCTTCGAGCGGCGCTTGGCCGGTGTCTGGGACGATGCGACCAAGCAGGACCTAAAGGCGAAGCTGCTGGCCAGCGGCAAGCCCTATGCGGCCGATGTCTGGGAGCGCGTCGAACAGGCCCTGGATGCGTACACGCAAGACTGGGTCAAGATGCGCGGAGCGGCCTGCTTGGCCCGCGTGCGCGACGAGCAGCTACCCGCCATCTTCGAGCTACGTCGCCGCTGCCTGGATGAGCGCTTGGAAGACGTGATCGCGGTCACCAACATCCTGCGCAAGCCGGAAGAGGTGGTCATCGACAACGCCAACACGGCCGTGCATGACCTG
Source organism: Polyangia bacterium (assembly GCA_041908565.1). Classification (GTDB taxonomy): domain Bacteria; phylum Myxococcota_A; class Polyangia; order Palsa-1104; family JAEUJZ01; genus JAEUJZ01. The sequence continues at coordinate 4,832 of JAYRFD010000042.1, forward strand.
TCACCGCTTTCGCGCTGCGCGGACATCGAAGCGCTGCAAGCGCCGCCTCCGCTGCCCGAGGATCCCAAGAAGCGCGCCGAGATCGAGCGGCTGGTGATCGAGCTTGCCGAGGTTCGCGCCGAGCAGCGCTTCGGTCGCTACGGCGTGGTGGTCGACAAGACGCGAAGGCTGGTGCAGCGCTCGACCGAGCTGAACTATCTGCCTGTGCTGGCCGAGGCGCGCTACCTGCTGGGCCAGGTCGAAGAGCGCAGCGGCATGGCTCGGCAGGCCGAAAAGACCTTCGTGCGCGCGGCGGCTTCCGCGATGGAAAGTCGCAACCAGCGCTTGGTGGCCCAGACCTGGACGCACTTGACCGCGCTGACCGGCTATCGCCTGAACCAGCCGGAAAAAGCCGAGAGCTGGGACGAGCTGGCGGATGCCGCGCTCGATTCGCTGAGCCCATCGGATGCCAAGCCGCTGCGCGCCGAGCTGATGCTGGCGCGCTGTCGAGTGCAGTCGGGCATGCGGCAGTGGGATCGCGCGATTCAGTTCTGCCAGGACGCCCAGAACCTGCGCGTGCAGCTGTATGGCACAGGCAGCCCCGAGCTGGCTGAAGTCCTGCACACGCTCGGCGGAGTGTACCGACGGCAGGGCAACTTCGATCAGGCCATGCACTTCTATCAAGAAGCGCTGGACATCGAACGCAAAGAGCTGGGCGAGCTGCACCCAGACATCGCTTCTGAGCTGCGAGGCATGGGCCTGCTTTTGCGCGACCAGCGACGGTATCGCGAAGCGCTCGAGTATTTGAGCAAGGCGCTTACCATCGTTCAGAAGTCCCTGGGTCCCGAGCACATCCTGACGTCTGACTACCACCTGTATCTGGGGACCAACCTGCTGCACTTGAACCGCTTGGTCGAAGCGCAGCGCGCGTTTCAGCACGCCTTTGATATTCGCGAAAAGGCCGATGACTCGGATGGCTGGCGGCGATCGGAAGCGCGCTATTTCCTGGGGGTGGCGCTGGCGCGTCAGGGACGGCTGGCCGAGGCGCTTAAGCTGAACTTGGAAGGTCTTGAGATCGGCGAGCGCGATCGCAACCGCAAGGAAGCGCGCGTCGCGTACAACCTGCATGCCATCGGCGTCATCCTGCACTCGATGGGCAAAAGCAACGATGCGATCCCGTACCTGGAACGCGCGCTGAGCGTGCGTCAGAACATGCGTCCCGAAGATCTGCAGGCCAACCTGAATCGGCTGGCGGAAACGCAGTTCGTGCTGGCGCAGGCCCTGTGGTCGGTGGCACGAGGGCGGGGGC
>JAYRFD010000043.1:0-2135 GCA_041908565.1 Polyangia bacterium
ACACACGCACTTTCAGATGATGCGACAGCACCACGGCATCTTGCTGGTAAACCCCGGCAGCGTCGGCTTGCCGTTCAAAGACTTTGTGCCGGGCAATGCGCCGACGGTGATGGCGCATGCCGAGTACGCCATCGTCGAATCGCACGCGCAGGGAGTGGCCGTTCACCTGCACCGCGTCGCCTTGGACAAGGCCGACCTATACGCCGCGGCCGTGGACTGCACCAACCCGTTTCGCGAGATGCTCAAGCACCACTACCGATAGCTCACGCCCGCAAGCTGCACGACGGGGCCGAACAAACTGTGATAGAAATCGCCGCGTGGCTCGTCCTAGCTGCCAGGCGATCGCGACACCCTGGATGTTCCAGAGTCGCAAGTGGACCGCGCCAAGGACCATTGCTCAAAGCTACGCCAGGAATCCCAGGAATCCATGATGAATCGAATCATGAAGTGCGTGTCGTTCCGTTCTGTTTTCGCTGCGTGTGCCGTCGCTGGATTGCTGTCGGGCGCAGTGCAAGCGGGCGAAGGACCGGCGGCCGCTGGTGGTGCCCCGGGGGCTGCAGCCAAGCCTGCCGCGGCAGCCAAACCGGCGACGCCGGCTGCCTCGACCGCGGGGGCCAAGCCTGCCGCAGCCAAGCCCGGACCGGCGCCTGCCGCAGCGGCCAAGCCCGGTGGTGATGCAGAGTTCCCCGGCCTGAACACCGAAGGCATGATGCCGTCGGAAAAGGACGGCATGCGGGCGCTTTTGCAGAAGTTCCAGTCGCCCTGCGGCAAGCCGCATTCGTTGCTTACGTCGCCGAAGACCGATCCCACCTGCAAGCTGTCAGGGGTTGCGGCGCGCTGGATGGCCAAGCTGTTTTCCGATGGCTTCCTGCAGAGCGAAGTCGAAGAGCGCTACACCAAGCGCTTTGTGTCCGGCAAGTGCCAGTCGATCGACATCAGCGGAGCGTCGACGCTGGGCGACCCGGCCGCGCCGGTCACCATGGTCGAGTTTTCCGACTTTGAGTGCCCGCACTGCCGCATGGCCGAGCCGATGATCAAGCAGGTGCTCAAAGAGTTTAAGAACGTGAAGCTGGTGTTTATGAACTTCCCGCTGCAGATGCACGCCAACGCTCCGACCTTGGCGGCCGCGGCGCTGGCGGCAGGTAAGCAGGGCAAGTTCTGGCCATTCCACGACCGCTTGTTCGACAACCAAGGCCAGGTGCGGCAGGCCGACCTGATCTTGTATGCGCAAGAGCTGGGTCTGGACGTGCGGCGCTTCCAGGCGGACCTGGAAGCCATGCGTTCGCGCGTCGCGCACGAGCGAGCGGTCGGCGAAAAGCTGGATCTGGGCGGGACGCCGACGTTCTTTGTCGGCTGTCGCAAAGTCGAAGGCCCGCTGTCGCTGGACAACCTGCGCAGCTACATCGAAGCAGAGCTGGCCGGAAAATGAGTCCCATCCTCTCGCGTCGCCAGGTGCTGGGCTGGGCTGCGTGTGCGGCCTGTGTCCTCGGATCGGCGTCCCCCGCTTGGGCGGATCAGGCGGTGGGAACGTCTGCGCGCGAGATCGGTCTGCGCGACCTCAACGGTGGCGAGGTCAAGCTGGCGGCTCTTTCTGGCAAGGTGGTCGTCATCGACTTTTTTGCCTCGTGGTGCGAGCCCTGCATGCGCGAGCTACCAGAGCTTGAGAAGCTGCACCGTCAGCTTGGCAAGGACGGCGTCGTGTTCCTGGGTGTCAACATCGACAAAGAACGCAAGAACGTCGATGCCCTGGTCAAGCGCTTTGGCCTGACGTTCCCGGTGGTTCACGATGTCGAGGGGAAGGTGGCGGAACAGTACGATCCGCCCAAGATGCCCAGCACGTATGTCGTCGACAAGGCGGGCATTGTGCGCCACATCAACGCTGGCTTCGATGGCGCAGCGGATGTGGCGCGACTGCAGAAGCAGCTTACGGCTCTAGGTCGCTAAGGTCGCCGCTGGGCAGGGCCTTGCGCTTGCTCGCTGCCGAGCCTGCGCTACCGCCGTCGTCGACTTCAACGAACAGGCCGTACAGTGCGCCGATGGCCGTAGCCAGCAGCGCACCCGAGCGCAGCGGAACCGAGTCGGCGAAGCCCTGCACGCTGACGTACAGGTTGGGCATGTAGCGGTGGCCCAAGGCA
>JAYRFD010000044.1:0-5079 GCA_041908565.1 Polyangia bacterium
AAAAGCGGGAGCCACCGTCGGAGAATCCTTGCTTCTTTACGTCAAGAAGCAAGAGAGCCTGGGTCCCCTGGTGGCGTTCTTCGGCCAGGCCTTCTGCGCGATCGATCCGCAGGACCCGTTGGGCCCGCAGGATCCGCTGAATCCGCTGAGCCGGGCGTCTGCAAGCAGCCGAGTTGCCGTTGTTGAAAACCGTCGGCCGCCGACCCATGCAAGCCTGCGTCCGGTGGGCTGGGGACGGCTGCTTTTCGCCGTGACTTCAAAGTGATATTCTGGTGACCTTCCGTGACCACTGTCGACACGCAACAGACGGGGCCTGGGCCTCGCATCCTCCTCTTGATCCCGGCGTACAACGCCGAACGTCATGTGGCCGCGGTGGTGCGCGGTGCTCGTCAGACCGGCCTGCCTGTCATCGTGGTCGATGACGGCAGCACCGATAGGACCAAGGATCAGGCGCAGGCCGCCGGGGCCATGGTGCTGCGCCATCACGGAAACCGCGGCAAAGGCGCAGCGCTGCAGACCGGCTTCGCCTATGCGCGAACGCAGAACGCCGACGGGGTGCTGACCTTGGATGCCGACGGTCAGCATGACACCCGCGAGATCCCCAGCCTGCTTTCCGCTTGGCAGCATCAGCCGCAGAGCATCGTCCTGGGCGTGCGTAGCTTCGACCCGGCGCTGATGCCACGACGCAGCCGCATCGGCAACCACATCTCGACTTTCTTCATCTCGCTGTTTGCGGGCCGCCGGCACAGCGATACCCAGACCGGGTTTCGCATCTATCCCCGTCGCCTGCTGTCGCTGCCCTTGTCGACGCGCCGCTTCGACACCGAGACAGAGCTTCTGCTGTGGGCCAGCAAGCTGGGGATTCCCTTGGTCGAAGTTCCGGTGCAGACGATCTATCGCGTGCCCAACGCCCCCCCTGTGGATACCGCCAGCCAGGGGGCGGCCTCGCCGACGGCCACCGACGAAACAAGCAGCACCCCACGTACACACTTTCGCAACTGGGAAGACACGCTACGCGTCCTTGGCTTGGTAGTCAGCTCGCCATGGTGGCGAACCGACAAGCTGAAGTCCAACGCCGATACCGACGACGTAGCCGGTCATGCCAGCAGCACATGATGGAGGCGAATCAACCCATGCTGTCCCGTCTTGCCAACTGTCTGCCAACTTGGGCGCGGCATGCGCGCTCGCAGGGCTCTGCCCGTCTGCAGCGCAAGAGCCATGTGCTGTTCGGCGGCTTTGCCTTTGGTCTGTTTGTGGCCAGCGCGCTGTCGGGCGTCGGGCTCGCGGGGCTGGGCTGCGAAAACAAGACCAAGCCGATCATCATCAAGGGACCCGTGGTGCAGCCGGTCAGCGACGTTCGCTGGAACACCATGCGAGCCGTCCATCACGTGCACATCGACTTCCCGCGCGGTGATGGTCGTGATCAGCTGGATGTCCGCGGCCTGATCGCCGTCGAGCGTCCCGATCGCTTCCGCCTGCAGGCGTTTGGCCCCGGCAACATGACGCTGTTCGATCTGATCAAGGTCGGCGGCGACATCAAGGTCGTGCAGGGCATGCCGGGCACCAACCAGCGGCTTGAACAGAAGATCCTGCTGTCCATCGGGGCCGACTTGGCCGCCGCCTTCGACCTAGAGCCTCGCTTGCCTTCGCGGCAGAAGATCCTGGGCCTAAAAGAAGGCGAGCTTCGCATCGTCGAGACCGAGCGCACGATCCGCGCCCAGCAGTTCAAAGAGATCCAGGGTCAGTCGGTGCCGACGCACATCCTGATCGACAACACCGCCCTTGGCTACAGCGTCACCATCGACGTGGAATCGGCGGGTCTGGACGAAAAGCTGGACCCCGCGCTGTTCCGCCTCAAGTAAGCGCCTTCGCCGCGTCCGTTCGCGGCCCTGCCGTCAGCGCCCACTACTTCCCGCAGCAGACCCTGCAGGCCTCGCCTACGCCCATGTCTCCGACGACGGCCTGACCCTGCATACAGGCCAAGTCCGCGATGCCGGGCGCACACGCCAAATAGCTATCGCCGCAGCGGTTGGTAAGCCCCGGGCACAAGACCGTCTTGCCGTCGACGGGAATGCCGCCGTTGGTGCAGCCGATAACCGGGTCATAGACGCAGACTTTGTCCGAATTGCACACCAGGCCGGCTGGGCAGGCATAGCCATCGCATTTATAAATCGACGAAACAAACGAAGGCCGATAGCACGAAGAAAGAGAATATCCAGATAAAAATGCAAGGCCAAGACTTGCTAAGCGAAATAGCCAGGCCGTGTTTTTGGCTGATTTGATTTTGTGATTCAATTTATTATTCATTGATAAATGCCTGGGCTGTGTGTGATCGCGATGTGCCCGGTATCGGGGGGATTGAAGGCCAGGCCGCGCGATCTGGATCCCAGTACCAGCGGGGGGGGAGACGACTTCTTCATGTACAGCCAGGTGCCCAGCGACGCGGCTCCGCCGGCCAGTGTGACCAGCCCCAGGATGTCAAACGCGATGCCTGCCGTCTGCAGGTTCATGCCGCGCGCCTCGATGCCCTTGGCCTCTGCCCCAAAGACGGTGAAGTTGTTGGCCGGCAGACTCAGGTCGGCGCCGGCTTGGCTGGCCCCCGCTCCCAGACCAATTCCGACGATAAACAGCCCGACGCTGGCGCCCAAGAGTCCCAGCGTGAAGGCCGGCGGCCACCGACTGGGAGGGCCAGAGGTCGAAAGCGGGGCCGGAACTGGCTCGGACTGGCCGGTCGCGGCAGAGGCCATCAGCGCGTCGATTTCATACTTGCGCAGCGTCTTTTCCGCTTCAGCATCCAGCGAGCTTTCGGCCTTGCGATATCGACCATAGTAATCAAGTGCTTCCTGTGGACGATCCAAGCGGTATAGACTGCGCCCTATATTCAATAACAATCGAGGGGCTGGTTCTGCCGCATAGGCGGCTTGAAATTCGGCGAGAGCTTCCGCGTAGTTCTTGCGTTCCGAATGCGAGATGCCCTTATCGCTGTGTATGCGGCATGCCATATTGCGCTGGCAGCGGTCGGTCTGGTCCGAAGCCTGCGCGGGCTCAACGCCACCGATGGAAACAGCCAAGGCCAGACCCAACTTTACGTGCCAATCAAGACCCGCGGATGACGCTGTCTGCGGCGTCGCTCGTCGGTCACGTCCCCCGGACCGCTCGCCGCTTCCGGCTTGCTGCGCGCGAGCCTCGCCATGGTTGGGATGGGCGCTCTCAGTCGATGAGCTTCGTACGACCGCCATGGCTTCCTCTCTTGCTGCCATCCTTGGGTCCTTTGCTCGATCGGCGGCCGCCTTTGCGTCCGGTCGCGTCGGTCGGATCGCTGACCGGCGTCGGAGGCGCCACGGGCAAGGGCTCCAGCGATTCATCAAGCTGCGCATCCTGCGACTGGTCCAAGGACAGCGCGCGATCTTTGTACCCAGGCAGGCGCAGCACCACATCCAGCGTGCCGGGGGCGGTGACCTGTTCCTGGGTCCACGGCGTCTGCCCAATCGGGCTCTGATCGGTTTTGCGAAGGACCTGGGCTCCTGGCGGCACCGTGCGTACGGTCCAGCGAATCTTCGCCGGAGCCTGCACGACGGGCTGGGTGGCCAGCATGCTACGCACGCTCAGGCTGATGCCGATCAGCAATACCAACGCCAAAAGCGATCCGCCCGCCGCTATGCCGACCAGACGCTGCCGCGTCGTGGTGCGCTCGGCCAGCCAGGCCCAGCGCTCGGTCTGACGCAGCAGGTAGTGACGCAGGCGCAGCGACTTGGCCAGGGCAAGCTGCCCGACGCCTCGCCCCAGCGTCGACGCATTCGGCGGCATCTCGCCCGACGTCCGCACGCGAGGCAGCGCGGCCACCGCTTGCAGCTTCGTGCTGGGCCTGGCCGCCGCCGGAATCACCGCCGCCGCCATCTCCGTCAGAACCTCCTCCACCTCCTTCGCCGTCGGCCGCTCATCCGCTTTCTTGGCCAGCATGCGGTGAACCAGGGCGCAGACAGAGGGGGAGACGTGGGGGGCGACGGTCTCGAGGCGGGGGGCTTCCTCGTACATGTGCATGCCGAGCATGGCGCCGTCGGCGTCGGCTTCGAAGGGCAGGCGCCCGGCGAGCATCTCGTACATCATGACGCCCAGCGAATAGACGTCGGCTTTGCCATCGATGCTCTTCGAGCCGCGGCACTGCTCGGGCGACATATACGTCGGCGTGCCGATCGACAGGCCGGTCTTGGTGCGCGGCTGATCTTCGCGAGCGGACTGCGTCCCCAGCTTGGCAATGCCGAAGTCGAGAAGCTTCACGCGTTCGCGCGTCGGCATCGTCGGGTCCGGCAGGATCATGACATTCCCGGGCTTCAGATCCCGGTGCACGATGTCCTTGGCGTGTGCCGCTGACAGAGCCGATGCAAGCTGCAACGTGATCTGCAGCGCTTCCATCTCGGGCAGACGCTCGCTTTCTTTCAGGCGATCGCGCAGCGTCACGCCGGCGATGTACTCCATCACCATGAAGGCGCCGCCCGTCGGCATCTCGCCAAACTCAAAGACCTGCACCAAGCCCGGATGACCGATCAAGTTCACCGACCGCGCTTCGTTGAAGAAGCGGGCGGTGATCTCGGCGTCTTCGGCGAAGCGGGCCAGCAGGACCTTGATCGCGACGTGTCGGCCGAGCTTTTCGTCGACGGCTTCATACACTTCGCCCATGCCGCCCTTGCCGAGCACGCGAAGCACCTGGTAGTGGCTGATCGTGGTCCCGATCACGAGAGTCGCCCCATCGACTTCCTCACCCATGATATCGAGGAACCCATCGGGGGAGGCGCTGCGTCGAAAAGGCTTGGCATTTCGCGGGGTTGGCTGGGGCTTGGCCTGGGGCCGCGCAGAGACCGACAGGCGGCGCTGGGCGACGTCGACGTCCATCCCGCCCGGGGGCCGAGGCGGGCTGGCAAGCAAAGCGCTGGCTTGTTGCGGCGCTTTGCGCGTAGATTCGCCGCGTGTCTGGCTTCCCTCGTCCTCCTCACGCTTCCCCGTCTGGTTCGGCTCGGGCTGGCGCGCGCTTTGCGCCGTATGCGGGCCCCAGGTCTGACGATCGCTCGCGGTCCCGCGATC
>JAYRFD010000045.1:0-2835 GCA_041908565.1 Polyangia bacterium
AGTTGATGATAGCCGAATCCTCAAAAAATAGGTGTTCTTGGCGGCCTTCGTACTTCCGCCCTTGCACCGTTCCTTTCGTCGTGTGCGCGGTCGACTGCCCGACGTTGTCCAGGCAAAGCGGGCTGCCGGCGCACCGTCGCTTTACAGGCAAAAATCGACGCGATATGGTGGGGCCAACTATGGCGTTGCGTAAGATTGTTCGCTTTCCCAATCCTCTTCTGCGACAGGCAACTCACCAGGTGAAGACCGTCGACAAGGCGATTCGCACCTTGGTCGAAGACATGATGGAAACGATGTGCGACGTAAACGGCGCCGGTTTGGCGGCCATCCAAGTCGGCGCGCTCGAGCGCATCTTCATCATCGACGCCTCGGCAGCCGGCGGCGACCGCACGGATCCGCCGAAGGTCTACATCAACCCAAGCTTTGAGCTGCTGTCGCCCGAGACCGATGTGCAAGAAGAAGGCTGCCTGAGCTTCCCGGGGATCTATGTGCCGGTGAAGCGCTCTTTGATCGCCCGACTGCGGTACATAGATCTGGACGGTCAACAGCAGCTTGTCGATGCGGAGAACTTCTTTGCGCGCGCGCTGCAGCACGAGTTCGATCATCTGGAGAATCGCCTGCTGTTCGACCATGCCGGCGCGATCAAAAAGCAAATGATCAAGCGCAAGCTGGATCGCATGACCGATGAAGAGGCCATGGAGATCCTCCGCCACACCGGCGAATGAAGCGGCGCTGGATATCTGCCCCTGGCCCCATGCAGATCCTGCGGCGGGCATTCGTCGGCGGGGTGCTGGCGGTGTCGCTTGTTTCGACGCATGGGTCGCATGCCGCATCGCCGCCGCAGACTGCGCCGCTGCGTGAAGGCCTGCGGCTGCGCGAAGCGGTTGAAGGCGTCGAACACTACAGCCTGGACAACGGCCTGTCGCTGCTGCTGGTTCACGAGCCGTCCCAGAGTCAGTTTTCCGTCGAAATCGTCTATCGCGTTGGCTCTCGCCACGAAGGCAGTGGCGAGGCGGGCATGGCGCACCTTCTGGAACACATGCTGTTCAAGGGGTCGCGCCGCCACCGCGACCAGCGCGCGGAATTCCAAGAACACGGCGCTGACTTCAACGCCGAGACGTCTGTGGATTACACGGCGTACTACGAGACGATGCTGGCCAGCGCCGACAACCTGCGCTTCGCGCTGGACTTGGAAGCCGACCGGATGACGACGGCGCGACTGGAAGCCAGCGATCTTTCGCGAGAGTTTTCGGTCGTGCGCAACGAGCTAGAAAACGGCGAGAACTCTCCACATGAAGTGCTGCAGCAGCGCCTGCTGCACATCGCGTATTCCTGGCATGGCTACGGCCGCGACACCATCGGCAACCGCAGCGACGTGGAAAACGTTCCGATCGAGCGCCTGCGGCAGTTCTATCAAAAGCACTACCAGCCCGACAACGCGACCCTGATCATCGCTGGCGGGTTCGACAAAGCCCTTGCCGTGCGCGAGGTCGCACGCCTGTTCGGCCGTCTGCCACGGCCCACCCGCGCGCTGATCCCGACGTATACCGTCGAGCCCGTACAAGATGGCGAGCGCCGCGTCACCGTTCGCCGCACTGGCGACATCAGCGTCGTTGGACTTGGCTATCACAGCGTCGCAGCCGCCGATCCAGAATTTGCCGCAGAAGAGGCCGCACTGGATGTGCTGATCCACGAAGGAACCGGTCGCCTGGATCAAGCCTTGGTGCAGACGCACCTGGCGACGCACCTAACGGCCGAAGCGCTGCACACAACACAGCCTGGCATGGCCCTGCTGATGGCGGATGTTCCCAAAGGGCATCCCGCCCAGCCGGTGAGCGAGCGAATGGTCGCGGTGACCGAGGAGCTTGCCAAGCAAGGTCCCAGCGACGAGGAGCTACGCCGCTTTCAGCGCAGCTACCGCAAAGAGTTCCGCCGCATCAGCGCCGACCCGCACGCCCTGGCCGCCGACTTGGCGCAGTGGGTGGCGGTCGGAGACTTCCGCCTGCGTTACCTGCATCGCGATCGAGTCGCCGCCCTTCGGCCACAAGATGTCCAGCGCTTCGCCGCACGCTACTTGGTCGCCGACAACCGCAGCTTGGGTCTGTTCCTTCCGACGGAAAACCCGCAGCGTAGCCCGCAGCCCCAGCCGCTGGATGTGGCCGCGGCGGTTCGTGGCTATCAAGGGCAGGCCGCTCCCAGCCCTGGTGAAGTGTTCGCTGCCAACTTCGACACGATTGAGTCGCGCACGCAGAGACTGCAGCTTGCAAACGGCATGCAGGTCTCGCTGCTGCCCAAGCGATCGCGCGCGCAGCAGGTGTCGCTGGTCCTGGCCCTGCAAGGGGGCAGCTTGCAGGCCCTGCGCGGTCGAGCGGGCTGGATGGACTTGTTGGGTCCGATGCTGTTCCGGGGGACACAGCGCAAGACCTTTGCTCAAATCAACGACGCATTCGACGACCTGGATACCGAGCTACAGCCACCCGAGCCCGGTGTGCTGGCCGCAAGCGATCCACAGATCACGCTGTCTCTGCAGACCACGCGAGCGCAGCTTCCCGCCGTCCTGAAGCTGCTGGCGGAGCTACTGCAAGAGTCCAGCTTCCCCAGCGATCAGCTGGAACGAGTCCGCAAAGAACAGATCACGCAGGTTCAAAGCTCGCTGCAGCAGCCAGTGGCCTTGGCGGCAAATGCAGTTCTGCGACGCTTGCAGGACTACGCGACGGACGATCCGCGACACGTTGCCACCCTGCCAGCGCGAATCCAGCAGCTGTCTGCACCCGCCGCGCCCGATCTGCAGCGCTTCTATCGTGAACACTTCGGCGGACCGAACGCACAGATCGC
>JAYRFD010000046.1:0-16193 GCA_041908565.1 Polyangia bacterium
CGGCGCGACGCGGTAGTCGGCAAGCGCGCGCGCGGGCCAGCAGTATCGCTGGTAGGACGCGCGATAATCGACGACGTTCTGCAGCCGACTGGCCATGCGCTGCGCCAGTTCTTCGGCGCCCGGCGTGGTCGTTGACTTCAAGCAGTCCAGGGTGGCCAAAAGCGATGCCGATGCCGCACTGGCCGTCGCTGCGTACTGTCGTCGAAGCAGCTCTTGGGCCTTGGCCGACCACGGCAGAAGTTCGACATCCAGGCAGATCCAGCGCGTGTTCAGTTCGTCCCACAGACCGCTGCGTTCCAGCGCGGCGTGCACGCGTGACAGCAGTCCTTGTGCCAGCACGGCATCGCTGAAGAACGGTCGTCCGGTGCGCGTGTAACAGACGCCCAGCTCGTCCCCGCGTACGCGAAAGCGGCGCTGCGCAGTCTCGTGATCGCGACACAGAACGATCACCGCGCGCGAGCCCATGTGCTTTTCTTCGCAGACCACCGTCTGCACGCCCTGTTCGCGATAGTGCGCAAGCGCTTCACGCGGGTGTTCCAGGTACGGACCCGACTTCGCCGTTTCGCAGGGCGACATGGTCGGCGGCAGGTAGATCAGCCAGCGCGGATCGACGGCAAAGCGGCTCATCAGCTCCAGCGCGGCGGCCGCGTTTTCCGCCTGCACAGTGATCGAGGGCAGGATGCGCGTCTCAATCTGCCGCTTGCCCAGCACGTCTTCGGCGTCCAGAACATCGTCCAGGCGACCCAGACTGGCCTGACGAACCGCGTCGGTGACAAACAACGGCTTGGCCGATTCGTAGTACGCGCGCGCCGCTTCGACTTGCACCAGCTCTCGTTCGGGATAGCGCAGTGCTGTCAGCGATCCGCCGAACACGCAGCCGGTATCAACGCACAGCGTGTTGTTGACCCACTCGGGCACGGGCACCGGCGTGTGGCCATAGACGACGCTGGCCCGCCCGCGATAGTCGTTCGCCCAGTTGTACCGAACCGGCAAGCCGTACTCATCGGTCTCGCCGGTGGTTTCGCCGTACAGACAGAACTCGCGCACCGCGCCCGAGCCGCGGCCCTGCAGGTTTCCTTTCAGACCGGCGTGCGCTACCACCAGCTTGCCGTCGTCCAGCACATAGTGACTGACCAGGCCGTCGATGAATTCCGCGACCTGACTGTGGAACGCAGCAGAGGTCGCAGCCAGCTGATCCAGCGTCGCTTGCAGGCCGTGCGTCGGCTTCACATCCTTGCCGCGCAGCTTGCGCAAGAGCTTGGCTTCGTGATTGCCGGGAACGCACAGCGCGCTGCCCTGCGCCACCATCGCCATGACCAAGCGCAGCACTTCGACGATCTTCGGACCGCGGTCGATCAGGTCGCCCAGGAACACCGCCTTGCGACCCAGCGGATGGCTGCAGCGAATGTCGTCGGGGGAATCGACGGATGCGCTGATCTGATAGCCCAGCTTGCCCAGAAGCGCGCTTAGCTCGTCGTAACAGCCGTGGATGTCGCCGATGATGTCGAAGGGGCCATGCTCGTCGCGTCGGTTGCTCCACAGCGGCTGCCGTCTGATCGTGGCCGCGGCCACCTGCTCTGGCGATTCCAAGACGTAGATGTAGCGAAAGCCCTGGGTCTTCAGATCGCGCAGCGATCGTCGAAGCTGCTGCACTTGCTGGCGAACCGCATGGCCGCCGATCGATCGATCGGTGCGCTTCGCGTTGCGTTCCAGACACAGGCGCTCGGGCATCTGAAACACGATGGCGACCGGGATGCAGTGGTGCTCGCGAGCCAGCGCGACCAGTGGCGTTCGCGACTCGCTTTGTACGTTCGTTGCATCGACCACGGTCAAGCGACCCGCAGCCAGGCGCTTGCGCACGATGAAGTGAAGAAGATCGAACGCATCGGGCGTGGCGGCCTGATCGTTTTCGTTGTCCGACACCAGGCCGCGGCAGGCATCGGATGAGACGACTTCCGTCGGCAGAAAGTGCGCGCGAGCAAACGTCGACTTGCCCGATCCGGACGCGCCGACCAGCACCACCAGCGAAAGCTCGGGGAGTACAAGCTCAGTGCTCATGGCTGGCCCTCCGTTCGGCCCAAGGTGAACAGCGCAAGCTGCGTCGGCGGGCCCAGGGCTTCATCGACTTCGCCAATGCCCGAAAGCGCCACGCTGTAGCCGTGCGCCTTGCCAACCTCTTGCGCCCAGGCGGCGAATTCAGCCCGCGTCCATTCGAAGCGGTGGTCCGAGTGCCGCATCCTGCCGCCATCCAAGCCGCTGAAGCGGTGGTTGTATTCGACGTTTGGCGTCGTCACCACGACGGTGCGCGGCCGCGCAAACGCAAACACCACACGCACCAAGGCAGGCAGTCGATCGGGCTCCAAGTGCTCGATCACTTCGATCAAGGTCGCGGCGTCATAGCCCGCGAAGCGCCGGTCGCGATAGGTCAGGGCGCCCTGAAAAAGCTGAACGCGCGCGCGCTGCTTTTCGGTCATGTCCGACAGCCGCAAGCGACTGGCCGCCACATCCAGCACGCTGGGCGACACGTCGACGCCGGTCAGCTTGCTGTATCGCTTGTCGCGGATCAGCGTCCGCAGCAGCCGCCCTTCGCCACAGCCCAGATCGATCACCGATGTCGCGTCGGAATCGGCCAGCACCTGCGCCACCGCTTGCATGCGCGCTTCGTTCAGGGACAGGCCGCGCTCGACGGCGTCTTCGGTGGCAGCGGCTTGTTCATCGCTGGCTTCGATCGCCGCAGACTCTTCGGTGACCAGGCGATCCAGGGCCAGGCGCGCCAGGCCGTGCCGATGCTTCAGGTAGCGCAGCGCGATGGTCCCTTTTTCGGGGTGCGTTTCCAGCCAGCCTTCGCCTTTTTCGACCAGCTTTTCGACTTCGTCATCGCCGACCCAGTAGTGCTTTTCATCGTCGAGAACCGGAATCAGCACATACAGGTGCGACAGCACATCCTGCAGCCGCGCCGTGATGGTCAGCGCGACCTGGAAGTACAGGCTCTGGCCCCAGTCGGGGAACTTCGGATCCAGGGCCAGGCGTTCGGCCGTGACGTGGTAACCAAGCGGCTCGAACAGGCGGCGCAGCAGCGCTTCGCCACCGTGGCAGGGCAGGGCGCTCAAGCGGATTACAAAGGGCAGCGCGGTTCCGGCCAGCTCGGGACGATCGCGACACTTGCCGCCCAGCGCCGATCCATAGACCTGCGCGATCGCGACGCTTAGCAAAGACGACGCGACATAGGGCCGGTCGTTGACGTAATCGGCGACGGTGCCGGCCTCGCCCGGGCGACGACCGCGGACCAAACCGATCGGATCGATGTCCAGGGCCAGGGCCGCCGTGCAGCGCTCGGGCGTTGCTTCGGGATAAAAGACGTGGGCCCGTCCATACGACAGATCAAAGGTCTGCAGTCGCGCCGGATTTTTGCCCAGCAAGTACCCCAGATCAGTGGCCGGGACGTGCGTGGTGGTGATTTGCAGCAGCATCGAAATGCAAGTTCCTTGCAATACGAAATGCAAACAAATTGCATTTCTGGTTGTGGGTCATTGGGGCTGCCAGAGCCGCGTGGACTAGAACAGTCCTTCCGCCGATCCATCCGCACGCATGCGCATGCGCAAAGCGGCAGGGCTTTTCGACAGGCCGGGCATGGTCATGATGTCGCCTGCCCGCGCTACGACAAAGCCGGGGCCCGCAGCCGGTGAGATGCCCGTGATGCGAATGCGGAAGCCGTGCGGCGATCCCAGACGCTTGGGGTCATCGGAAAACGAATACTGCGTCTTGGCGATGCACACAGCCAGCCCGCCCAGGCCCGCCGCTTCGGCCAGATCCAGGTCCTGCGCGGCTTCATTGCTGTAGTCGACACCGTCGGCGCCATAGACCCGCGTGGCCACTTCCGCGATCTTGTCGCGCAGCGGCAGATCCAGCGGATACAGCGGACGGTACTGGGCGCTGCCTTCGGAAAGTCCTGCCAGCACCTGCTGCGCCAGCGCTTCTCCGCCTTCGCCTCCCGCGACCACGACATCGCTTTGCGCCACCCGCACGCCTTGGGCTGCCGCAAAGTCCTTCACACAGGCAAGCTCGGCCGGGCTGTCATCGCTGAAGCGGTTCACGGCGACCACCACGGGCACGCCAAACTGGCGGACGTTTGCGATGTGGCGGGCCAGGTTGGGCAGGCCGCTCTGCAGGGCGGGCAGATCCTCTACTTGCAAGCTCTTTGCATCTGCACCGCCGTTCAGCTTGAGCGCGCGCACGGTGGCGACGATGACTGCCATGCCTGGATGTAGGCCCCCGGCCCGGCACTTGATGTCGAAGAACTTTTCGGCGCCCAGATCCGATCCAAAGCCGGCTTCGGTGACAACATAGTCGGTCAGCGCCAACGCGGTGCGCGTGGCCAGAAGCGAACTGCAGCCGTGCGCGATGTTGGCAAACGGACCGGCGTGTATGAAGGCGGGCGCCCCTTCCAGGGTCTGCACCAGGTTGGGTCGCAGGGCATCGCGCAGCAAAAGAGCCATCGCTCCTTCGGCCTGCAGATCGGAAACGCGCACGGCACGGCGCTGCGGACCGTGGGTATAGCCGACAACGATGCGCGAAAGGCGAGCCTGCAGATCGTCCAGATCGCGGGCCAGGGCCAGCACGGCCATGACCTCGCTGGCTGACGTGATCACGAAGCGATCGGATCGTTCGAAGCCGTTTGTGCCACCACCCACGCCGATGCGAATGCGGCGCAGTGCGCGATCGTTCATGTCGACGGCTCGCGGCCAGGTGATGCGGTCGGGGTCCAGGCCCAGCGCGTTTCCGTGATGCAAGTGATTGTCAAGTAGTGCAGACAGAAGCGCGTGCGCGCTGGACACCGCATGAAAGTCGCCGGTGAAGTGCAGGTTGATGTCGGCCATCGGCAGCACTTGCGACTGACCGGCTCCGGTGGCTCCGCCTTTGACGCCGAACACGGGACCCAGGCTGGGCTGCCGCAAGCAGACGGCGGCGCGCTTGCCCAGGCGGCGCAGCGCCTGCACCAGACCGATGGCCGTGGTGGTCTTGCCCTCGCCGGCGGTGGTCGGGTTGATGCCGGTCACCAAGATCAGCGTTCCACGTGCGGGGCCTTGCGACAGCGATAGCGAAAGCTTCGCTTTGTATCGACCGTACAGATCCAGATCGTCGGCAGATACGCCTAGCTCGGCGGCGACATCCTGGATGGGCCGAAGCGTGGCGCGCTGCGCGATCTCTAAAGAGGAAGGAAGGGTCATGGGTGTCTCCAATCTACGCTGCGGGGCCACGGGCGGGGCGGAGTGCGGATGCAGGGCCCATGGGCGATGGGGTCACAGGCGGGCCGGGGTCCGACGCGGGGCCAGGCGCTGTCCGATGCGCGGACGAAGGCCCAGGCGCCACAGTGCCCCCAGGCAAAGACCGGCCAGCAGACCAGCGACGTGGGCGCCTTGATCTCCGTTGGACAGGGCGCCGCCGACCAGAAAGGCCGCGGCCAGAAGCAGCCAGGTGATGCGCTGGGGCCAGCGGGCCGGCTGACACAGGGCAAAGGTCAGGGCCGCGCACAAGGCACCTGAGGGGCCGACCGAAAGTCCCGTCGAATACGTCGCCATGCTGCCCACTGCTGCCAGGCATCCAGCGACGGGCAGAAGCAGGGCCAGGCCTCGCATGCGCGAAAACGGCCAGGTCGCCACGATCAAGGCCAGGGCCGCCAGGTTGCCGCCCAGGTGCAGGGCGTCGCTGTGCAGGAACAGGGCACTGAGCACCCGCAACGCATCCCCTGGCTTTGCGACGGGCAGGCTGAGCGCGCCAAGGCGCAGCAGGGTCGGGGCCGACAGCAGCCAGGGACCTGTCGTCCTGTCGTCCAGCGCCAGCCCCAAGCCAAACATCGAGGCCCACAGCGCAGCGACAGAGAGAAAGAAGCGAAGGCGGGACGGCAGCACAGTCCTCCATGGTCCGGCAAGCCGTCGCGCTTTGGACCCTCTCGATTGCGGGGTCTGGTTGGGCAAGCGGGGCGGGGATCCGGACGGCCCGGGGTCCGCTGGGCTGGCGACCGCAGTGGGAATAGGCCGCGCTGCCCAGACCTTCAGAGGACGGCGGACGACTTGTCAGGTTCTTGACAGGCTGGTGGGCTGACCTTATTTTGCCCAACCGCTCCGATCCTTCTTTCGCCGCTATCCGGCACAACCAACCACCACTTTTGACACGGGGTCACGATGGCTGAAGTCGCAGAGAGTCACGCCAGCGGAACAGCATCCGGCCAGGGCGTAGGCAAGTCGCCCGGCAGGACTCAGGGCCGAACGATGATTCATGTCGATGGGCTGACCAAGCACTACGGGGACGTCAAGGCAGTCGCCGGCATCTCATTTGATGTCCACGCCGGTGAGATCCTTGGCTTCCTTGGGCCCAACGGCGCCGGCAAGACGACGACGATGAAGATCCTTACGTCGTATCTTTCGCCGACGGCGGGACGAGCCGAAGTCGCGGGCTACGACGTGCTGGAACAGTCGCTGGAAGCCCGTGCGCGCATCGGTTATCTGCCGGAAGGCACGCCTCTTTACAAAGACATGACGGTGCTGGAGTACCTGAACTTCGCATCGGATGTCCGCGGCTTGCCGAGCGGCGCCGGTCGCACTCGCCGTCTGCGGCAGGTCGTCGAACAGTGTGGCCTGGGCGACCGCTTGGGCTTTCTGATCGGCGAGCTTTCCAAGGGCTTAAAGCAGCGCGTCGGTCTGGCGCAAGCCATCCTGCACGAGCCCGAGGTCTTGATCCTGGACGAACCCACGTCGGGACTCGACCCCAACCAGATCGTCGAGATCCGCCAGGTCATCAAGGACATCGGCAAGAGCAAGACGGTCATTTTCTCGACGCACATCATGCAGGAAGTGCAGGCGACCTGTTCGCGCATGCTGATCATCAGCAAGGGCAAGATCGCCGCCGACGGTACCCCGGATGAGCTGTCGCGCAAGGCGCAGGGCGCACAAGAGCTTCGCGTCGAGCTTTTCGGCAAAGCCGAAGATGCGCGCGAGGGATTGACCGCGATCAAGGGCGTGGCCTCGATTCGGGCGCTGGATGCGGCGGAAGGCGAGCCGGCGGCGCCGGACACGCACCGCTTCGTCGTCATCGCGCAAGAGGGACAGGACCCGCGCGCCGACATCTTCCGCATGGCAAGCCAGAAGGGCCTGGTCCTTTTGGAGCTGCGGCGCGAAAAGGCGTCGCTGGAAGACGTGTTCCGCGCGCTCACCGGCGGGACACACGGTCGCAACTAGGACTCGGATAGCCAACTCCAGATGCTGCGGAGAGGACGATGAAAAACATGTTCGTCATTGCGCGCCGAGAGCTAGGCGCGTACTTCAACTCGCCGATCGCCTATGTGGTGGTCGCGGTGTTTCTGCTGCTTTCGGCGCTGCTGTTCTTCAGCGCGCTGTTCCTGCAAGGTCAAGCCGACCTGCGTGAGCTGTTCGATGGTTTTTGGACGACGCTGCTCGTCGCCATCGTCGGCCCTGCCATCACCATGCGCTTGCTAGCCGAAGAGCGCAGCAACGACACGCTGGAAGTGCTGTTGACCATGCCGCTTACCGACTGGGATGTCGTGCTGGGCAAGTACCTGGCGGCGCTGGGCGTGTTCGCGTTCGCGATGCTGATGATGGCCTTCTTCGGCGTCACGGTCGCCATGATCGGCCCGCTGGACAAGGGCCCGGCCTTCGCGGGCTTTTTGGGTCTGTTCCTGGTCGCCGCGACGTACATGGCGATCGGCCTGATGACCTCGTCGTTTACCAAGAACCAGATCGTGGCATTTATCGGCGCCGTGCTGCTGTGCCTGATCCTGTGGCTGATCGGCAAGGTCGTGCAGATCTTCCCGCCGACGGTGCAGCCCTTCCTGGACTGGCTGGGCATGGATCGCCACGTCAGTGGCATGGCGCGCGGTGTGATTGATACGCGCGACTTGCTGTACTTCGGAACCCTCATCACGTCCTGCTTGCTTGTCACGCAGGTGACGCTCGACAGCCGGAGGTGGCGCTAATGGCCAAGCCGCTACACAAAGGCAGAACCGGCGCCAATGCCGTCGGTTTTGTGGTCCTGACCATTGCGGCCCTGGGGGCTGCGAACGTCGTCGGCACGCGCTTCTTCAAGCGCTTGGACATGACCACTGAAAAGGTCTACACGCTGTCGCAGGGCAGCAAGGATCTGGTCAAGAACCTGCCCGACCGCCTCAACGTCAAGCTCTTCATGAGCGAAGACTTGAAGCCGCCGTTCAAGCAGCACGCTCAGTTCGTGCGCGATCTGCTGTCGGAATACGAGACGTATTCCGAAGGCAAGATGAAGCTGGAAGTCATCAAGATCGGCGAAGGCGACAGCAAGAAGGAAGAAGAAGCGCAGAAGTACAAAGTCCAGAAGTCGAATCGCGGCGTGGTGTCGGCCAACAAGTTCGAGATTGGCAGCACCTTCCTGGGCGTCGGCTTTGACTACCACGGCGAGATCGAGTCGATCCCGATCATCGAAAACGACGCCGGTCTGGAATTCGAGATCTCGGGCCTCATCAAGCAGATGACGGTCAAGAAGCGCAAGATCGCCTTCGCCAACAGCGAAGGAGAGCTGACGCCGGGCGGTGGCCATGCCAGCGGCCTGCAGATCCTGTCCGAGCAGCTTAAGAAGACCGGCTACGAGACGACGTCGATCGAGCTGAAAGCGTCGATCCCGCCCGATGTCGATGCGGTGTTTGTCATCGGCGCCAAGCAGCCGTTTTCGGACCGCGCCAAGTACGTGCTGGATCAGTTCCTGATGCGCGGCAAGTCGCTGGGCATCTTCGTCGATGGCCAGATCCTGCAGACGCCGCGCGGCATGATGATGCCGGGCATGGACATGCCGCAGATCGCGCAGAACAACGAGGCCAACCTCGACGATCTGCTGTCGGCCTACGGCGTGAAGATCAAGCAGGACATCATCCTGGACATGCAGAACTACATCGGGCCCGTGATGGTCGGCGGGCAGATGCTGGGCGTAAATCACCCGGTGTTCTTGGTCGCAGGTCCGTTGCCGCAGGTGCACCAGATCAACACGGGCCTCAAGGCCGCCATTTTCCCCTATGCCAGCTCGCTTGAACTGGTTGGCGAGGCGAAGGAAGGCAAGGGCAACGTCACCTTCACCAAGCTGGCCGAGACCAGCAAAGAGTCGTGGCGTCCGCAGGGCCCGTTTGTGTTCATGCCGACGCAGCGACCGCGCGACATGACCATCGGCACCGACAAGGGACCGTTCCCCGTTGCCTACGCCGCCACCGGCAAGTTCAAGAGCGCCTTCGCCGGCAAGCAAGCGGTCAAGGAAGACGGCAGCAAGGTCGATGGCAACGTCAGCCAGCCCGGTGTTGAGCCGATGGTGCAAGAGTCGCCAGCCAGCGCTCGCTTGGTGGTCATCGCCGATTCGGAATTTGTCAGCGATCAGTACGTGAACTTGGGTCTGCGCAGCGGCCTGCAGCTATATGTCGCCAACCTGGCCTATGCCTTGAACATCGTCGACTGGCTGGCCCAGGACGAAGCCCTGGCGCAAGTTCGCAACAAGGGCATGCAGAGCCGTCCCTTGGATCAGGTCAAGGAAGGCACTGTGACGCTGATCAAGGCCGGCAACATCGTCGGCTTGCCGCTTCTGCTGCTGTTGATTGGTCTTGTTCGCTGGCGCATTCGCTCCAGCGCTCGCACCACTGCCAAGCTCTAGGTCGAGACGAGGAGATTACGGTTCCATGGAGAAGAAAAATCTCTTTGCTCTGGGCGCTCTGATTGCCCTGTTGGGTCTGGCGTTCTACGCCATGCGGACGCCCGAAAAAGGTGAACGAGTCGGCGACAAGCCGCGTGCCATCGCCGAGATCAAGGCAGCCAACATCGGCAGCCTTGAGATCACGCAGCCCGGTGGCAGCGACAAGATCACGCTGACCAAGAAGGGCGAAAAGTGGCAGGTCACTGCGCCCTATGACAAGCCCGCCGATCAAAGCGCTGCCAAGTCCGCCGTCGAAGCTCTTGATAAGATCAAGTGGGGCGATATCACCACGCAGCAGAAAGATCGCTATGCCGATCTGGAAGTCAGCGACGAAAAAGCCGTGCATATCGTGGCCAAAGATGGCGGCGGCGCGGTGCTGGCCGATCTGTTCTTGGGCAAGTCGGCCGGTAGCTCGACGATGGTTCGCATTGCCGGCAAGGACGAGGTCTGGCAAGCCGGCGAGCTGTACACGTCGACCTTCAAGCGCGACGGCAAAAGCTGGCGCGACCACGTGATCTTCGATCAGAAGGCCGACGAGGCGCAGAAGGTCACGCTGGGCAGCGGTGCCACCAAGCTGGTGCTGGAACGTCAGCCGGCGGCCGGTGCCGACAAAGACAAGGCCGCGCCCAGCATCTTTGATGCGAAGTGGAAGATTGCCGAAGGCTCCATCCCAACGCTGAAGCCAGGGGTTGAGCTGGATCACGCGATGGTCAATCGCTTGGTGCAGGGGCTGGCCTCGCTGCGCGCTGGCGAGTTCCTTGACGCAGGCAAGCCGGAAGAGCTGGGCCTTTCGCCCGGTGCGCCCGGTCAGCTTGAGGTGCAGGTGGCCTTCAAGGACGGTAAGTCGGCCGGCGTCCGCATTGGCAGCATCAAGGGCGAGGACTACCACGTCCAGGCTCTGGACAACCCGCAGATCTTCACCGCCAAGAAGTGGGGCATCGAAGCGCTGGCGCACGTGCCCGCCGACCTGGGTGACAAGTCAATCGTCAGCTTGAAGGCGGATCAGATCGACAGCATCACGGTGGCTCAGGGAACGGATGTGCTGGTGGTTCGCGCCGCCGACAAGACCTGGAAGGCGGACAAGCTGCCAGATGCCGACGAAGGCAAGCTGAAGTCCTTGGCTGAAAGCTTCGACGGATTGGCTGGTTCTGGCTTTGTGGCACCTGGTGCGCCCGAGCTTGCGTCGCTGGCCAAGCCGCGCGCCATCGTCACGGTCACGCGCAAAGGCGGTCCCAAGGCGGGAGCACCCGTGGTGCTGCGCGTCGGTGATGCGCGCCAAGACGAAGTCGCTGTGCAGAAGGCCGGTGCGCCAGCGACCGAAGCGTTGTGGGTCAAGAAGCTGCAGGTCGACCGCTTCCTGAAGAAGTCGGCCGACATGGCTAAGGACAAGAAATAGCTCCGCAGGTCGCCATGCAAAGCGCGTCCTGCTTTGCTTTGCGTTGGCTCGTCATCGCTGCGTTCGGCGTCACTTCCCGAAACACCACCTGATTTCCGTCGGGATTTAGCTTCGTGTAGATCTGCGACGTGATCGCGAAGCACTGCACCAGCTGATTCAGCAGGGCCATCGGCAGCGGGGACATGGTCTGGTCGGTGCTGCGAAAGCGCAGATCCACCTGCGCGTAGCTGGTCAGTGTGAAAAGCGGGTAGGAAGCGACCGTGTTGTTTACAAAGCCCAGCAGAAGATCGCGATAGGGGCCCGGCGCCGCAATGGTTGCGACGATGCGGCGCGCTTCGTCTTGGCAGCGATTGGTGTCGGTGGCTGGATTGATGGCGATCGACATGGTGCCGCGATCCATGCCCCAGCCGTAGGCCGTGAACGTGCCTTCCAAGACGCCGTCAGTTGAGCCGACCAGTCGCCGGGTCAGGATGATCACCGGCGCGGTCGATAGTTCCTGCACTTCGCCCAGACGATTCACGGTCAGTCCCGGCAGCTTGGGGCAGGACACGGGGTCGTCGTAGCCCGTGGCCAGCTGTTTCAATTCGGGGTTCAGGCAGGGGTTTAGCTGAATCTCTGCCGTGCTGGCTGTGAACGAGCCACTGCGAGTCAGCTTGTTCGAGCTTGCGACCGAGGTCAGGCAGCCAGATCGATTGACGGTGCCAACGCTGAGCACGGCCGCCGGCGCATCCGCGTTCGACACCGCGAGCGCAATCGTGAAGCGCTCACGTGCCCCTTCATCCAGATCACCGACGGGAATCGTCCGGTAGGTCCTGGCTGCGATGTCGCCGTCAAGTAGCGCACCGACCACCAGGGCTTCCGTATCCGCGGGGATGTTGCGGACGACGATGCGGTAGTCGGGCATGGGCTCGCAGGCCTGCGAACCCAGCGCACAGCACGTCACCACGGCGACACTGGCCAACGAGCGTCTGGCTCGCGACATCGGATCCTCCCTTTGCATCAGGACACGTTTGCAGCGGCACGGGTTGAAGCGATCCCGAAAGAGGGCCGGCGTGCGCGGGATCGGCGCGACTAGAACTGAAGCGCCAGCGTTCCCGTATTGCTGTCCCGCTGATCGCGGTAGAACTTCACGCCGACTCCGACGGCAACCGAGCCAGCGACCACGCTGCCCACGGCGATCCAAAACCACGGACGCTTGTACAGGGCCGCCTTCTTTTCCTTGTCCAGCTGCTGCTGCGTCTGCTCAATGGCCAGCTCGATCTCGCGGCGTTTGTCTTGCTGATCTTGCAGCACCTTGAGCGTGCCCAGATGATCGCGGGCTTCGGCAGCCAGCGTGTGCTTGGGCGCAAAGATCAAGAAGCGCTCATAGCAGCGCACTGCATCGGTGTAGCGTTCGGCCTTGCGGTACGACTGGCCGGCGTTGAACAAGAAGATGGGACGCGGCTCGCGGGAATAGGCGCGCTCTAAGATCTCGGCCGCAGCGCCAAAATCCTGTCGCGCGAACAGGTGGCGTGCGTAGGCCACAAGCGCGCTGGCCGGTGCATCGGCCGGCGGTGCAGTCATCTGGCCGCGGTCGAAGTCTTCGTCCAGTGACCCGCCGGGCTTGGCCCGCGATCGTGTCGTATTCGCCCAGCTGGGTGGGGCCAGGGCGGCAAACAACGCGACGAACCAGAGCAGGTGCACAAGCCGGGTGGGCATGCGGCAGTCATCCATTATATGTCGCTCTCTCGACGGAACGGCTGCGCAGATTACCGATCGGTCGTCCCTGTTTGTGCTGTGCTGCAGGGGTTCAGTGCACCGATCTCGCAAGTCCGCGAGATCACTGGGGATTCTTTGCCGCATTGACTCAGGTCGCGAAAACAGGGAACTAAATTGAGCGCTGTTTCGTCGGACTGCTTGGCTGCGATGATGAAGCCAAGTTCCTGAAACCAGGGCCGCGTGTGCTGCGGCCAGGCTGTTCGGGCTGTCGTTTGCGCGACTGCGTGAGCGACCCGGAAGCGATCAGCCGTTCATTTGCGACCGATAGGAGAAGACCATGCTGCCGAGCAAGAAGATCCCCGCCATTGCCTTTGGACTCATGTTGGCCGGCCCTGCGATTGCGAATGCGCAGGATGCCAAGGCCGGAGCGGCCCAGGTGAAGGCGGATGCCAAGGAAGTGCGCGCCGACCGCAAGGAAGTCGCGGCCGACAAGAAAGAGATCCGCGAAGACAAGAAGGAGATCGCCAAGGACCGCAAAGAGATCCGCGAGGACAAAAAGGATCTGCGGGACGCCGTCCGCGCCGGTGACAAGGAAGGTGCCAAGGCCGCGCGTGATGAGCTGAAGGCAGATCGCAAGGATCTCAAGGCCGACAAGAAGGAGCTTCGCGAAGACAGGAAGGAGCTTCGTGCCGACAAGAAGGAGCTTCGCGAAGACAAAAAGGATATGCGTCGCGATGCCAAGGATGCGGCGCGCGATCGCAAGGACGCCAAGCCGACCAAGTAGTTCGCGTCTTCCCCCGGCACTGCGTAAACACGGGCGATCGATCGACCGGTACAGCCGATGGATCGATGCCCGGCCAGGCGGAGCCGGGGGATGCTGCAGTCAGGCCGGCGGAGTCTGCCGGCGCCCCCCGCTTCTGTGCGGGCCGTCTAATCCGACGCTATTGATGCAGGATCTTTTCGGCCTGTGACAGTGCCTGCACGCGCCAGCGCACCAGCGAGTTATCACCGCTCTGCAGCTTGTTGGTTTCGCGCAGGACATCTTCCAGCGGCCACAGCGTGACATGCGGATCAAACGGTGACGGCGCGCGGCTTTGCACCGGCTGTGACCAGCCCGCCATCACCTGATCGTCGCCGGCGTGGATGGCGCGAACCGCCACATTGGCCAGACGCGTTGACAGCATGCGATCGAATGCGCTGGGTGATCCGCCACGGACGACATGGCCCAGCACGGTGACGCGCGTGTCGATGTGTCCTTCGGGAAAGCGCTGGCTTAGCTGTTCATCGACCAATTGCTTCAAGCGTCCCGAGTCGATCTTGACGCCTTCGCTTTTGATCACCAGCACGTGTCGTCGTCCCCCTTGTCGTGCATAGGCCGAGTCGATGGCCCGCATGACGTGATCGACGACAGCCCCTTCGTTCTTTTCCGCTTCCGGGAACAGCACGACATCGGCTTGCGCGGCCAGGCCTGCCACCATGGCCAGGTATCCGCAGTCACGACCCATCACTTCGACGATGAACGTCCGCTGGTGGCTTCCTGCCGTGTCGGCAATGCGATCGCAGGCTTCCACGATGGTGTTCATCGCGGTGTCGACGCCAATCGCCATGCCGGTGCAGGCGATGTCGTTGTCGATCGAAGCCGGGATGCCAACGACTCCTAGCTTGCGTCCATCCCAGCACTGCGTCTCTTGCAGCGAACGCGCCCCGGTGAGCGAGCCATTGCCACCCAGCACGATCAAGCCCGAGAGGCGTGTGGCGCGAATCGACTCTTGTGCCTGAGCCCGCCCCTCTTGGGTCATAAAGCGCTTGCTGCGAGCGCTGCCCAGCAGCGTGCCGCCGCGACGGGCGGCCTCGTCGAGCGCACGCAGACCCAGGGCCCGGACCCGCCCTTCCATCAGTCCTTTGTAGCCCTCTTCCACACCCAGCATTTCCAGCCCCAGGGCTGTGCCGACTTTGGCTGCTGCTCGCAGCGCGGCATTCATCCCTGGTGCGTCTCCGCCCGATGTGAGCAAGGCCACGCGATCTCCCGGTCGCAGCGGCTCCATGTTCGATGCCTCCCTGCTTGGTCCTGTGCGCGCATGGTCAACGCAGCCGGACGCGGTTCCCTTCCTGCGGGCCTTAGCTGGCGCTCTCGGTCTTGGTTTGGCTCAGCGCGGGCTTGATCACGGTGGCGATGAATTCGCGCAGCGTGGTGGGCGTGGTCGACTGCGGTGTCCGCGGCTCGGCAGAGCGCATGCGACCGTCGACGATCGCTTGGTACATCTCGCCAAAGATGTTCACGGCGAACTCCGGCATGCCGAACCCTAACATGGCCTGCTTGGCGGCATCGACGGGAACCTGCTGATAGCGCACGGTCGTGCCCAGCACGCGCGAAAGCTCGGCTGCCACTTGGTGCTGCGTCAGATCCTTGGGACCGTGCACACCGACGACGTGGTGCCCACGCCAGCTCTCTGAAAGCAGATACGATGCCGCCATCAGCGCGATGTCGCGCGTGGCCACCATGGGGGCCGGCAGATCGGCGGGGATCGGCATATAGATGGTGCCGGAAGCAATGCCCGCCAGGTTCATCAGCAGGTTTTCCATAAAGAACCCAGCGCGCAGCGCGACGAAGTTGGGCACGTGCGCTTGGAACTCGTTTTCGACGGTGCGCAGGATGCTGACGGGACCGGTGCCCTCTCCGGTGTGGGCTCCGACGCTGGACACCATGACCACGGTCTTGACGCCATGCTTTGCAGCCGCTGCTGCAGCCGCTGATCCGGCCGCCGTGGCCCACGACTTGAAGTCAGGTCGTGAAACGGGCGGCGTCAGCCAGAACAGCGCGCGCGCACCGCTTAGGGCTTGATCCAGCGTCGCCGGATCGTCGATCGAGCCTTGCACCAAGCGGGCTCCGCGTTCGACCAGCGTCGCGACCTTGTCGGCTGTGCGGCTGATGACCGTGATGTTCTCACCGGCGTTTTGCAGCTGATCGGCCAGCGCGCGACCGATGTTCCCATTGGGTGTGTTGATCACGATGCTCATTGAGGACTCCATGCGTGGTGAGGTGTCTTGGATGGCTCGGTGCGCGACTGCGCAGACGCGTGAATAGCAACCTACTGTATCAAAAGGGATCCGGGGCAGAGAAGCGGGACGCTCGATCGGTACTCACTCAACGGTCGGTAAGGCTTTCCGATTCGATGGGCGGTGGGTCCCTTGCCGTGTGGGATGTGTCAGGCGGATATCGACCGCACGCTGCGGCCAAACCCGTGCGGCAAGCGGGCAAGTGCGTGACGGCGGGAATCGACCACCGCTGCGACCGGCTGCAGGCATTGCGACGCCGATCCGCAGCGCGCCGGCCTTCAAGGTCTGGGGCTGGTCTGCTGATCTGTGGGGCGGGGGTGTTTGTTAC
>JAYRFD010000047.1:0-2266 GCA_041908565.1 Polyangia bacterium
CCCATGTCGGCGTACAGCGCTTCACCGCCGGTGATGCACAAGACCACCGAGCCCAGCGCCAAAAAGCCATGCAGCTTGTGATGCGCGAAAAACAGCACGGCATGGTGCGGCGACACCGCCGACAGCACGCGCGGGTTCTTGATGATCCACGGCACGCCAATGATCGCGATGCAGATGAACCACAGCATCATGACCGGGCCAAACAGCGCGCCGACCTTCGCCGTCCCTCGCTGCTGCACCAGGAACAAGCCGACCAAGATGCCGATGGTTAAGGGCACCACCAGTGGCTTGAACGCCGTGGTGACGACTTCCAGACCTTCCAAGGCGCCCAGCACGGAAACAGCTGGAGTAATGATGCCGTCGCCGTACAGCAAGGCGGCGCCAAACAGTCCCAGAAGGACCATGGCCACGCGCGGCGTCAGTCGCTTGGTCGTCGCTCCGCGCGGGGCCAGGATGGCCAGCAGCGCCAAGATGCCGCCTTCGCCTTGGTTGTCGGCTCGCGTGATGAAGGTGATGTACTTGCCGACGACCACCAGTGTCAGCGACCAGAAGACCAGCGACAGGATGCCCAGCACGTTTTCTTGTGTCGGCACAGCTCCGTGCGGCCCCGTCAGGCATTCCTTCAGCGCGTACAGCGGCGACGTTCCGATGTCGCCATAGACAACGCCCAAGGCACCCAGCGACACTTTGATCAGGTCGCTGGTGTTGTTGATCTTGGGCCCATGACTCGCACCGTGACCGCCGACGGGCGCCACCTGCTGTGAGTGACCTGCAGATGGAGAGATCGAAGAGGATGAAGTTCGCGGAGAGGACGACTTCGGCACGGAGCGCGCCGACGGCGGATTCGCACTAGAGGGTGGTTCCATGACGGAGTGGCCCCCATTATGGACCTCGGCCCCGGTCAACTCAATGACTGTTGCCTGACGGGGCGGAGGCCGCTCGACGCGCGGACGCTATCGGACCCCGACGCACTCAGCAGCGAAAAGCGTCCACGGAGTCTGACGTTCCGTCGCTGACGCGCACGCAGCAGCATGCAGCCAGACTTCCCCGACCAAGGGGTCGGATGTGGCTTACTTCGACCCGCTCTTGGGATCCAGATAGTCGCGCAGTCCGTCGCCAAGCAGATTGCAGCCCAGCACCAGAAGGGCAATTGAGACGCCGGGCACCAGCAGCAGGTGACGCGCTCGCCAGTAGTACGTCGTGCCTTGCGACAAAAGTGCGCCCCAGGTGTACGGAATGGGCGGCCCCAGACCCAAGAAGCTAAGGCTGGCTTCGACCAGGACCACGCCCGCCGCACCGAAGGTCGCTTGCACCAAGATTGGCGACAGAATATTGGGCAGGATGTGGCGCCGCATGACCTGCCACGATCCGACGCCCAGGGCACGAGCGGCCAGGACATATTCCATCTCGCGCACGCGCAGCACTTGGGCTCGCGTCACACGGGCGTAGCCGACCCAGCCGTTGACGGCCAGCGCAAAGATCAGCACGCCCAGCCCGGCTCGCGGCACCAAGGCGGCGATGGCGATGTTGAGCAAGATGCCGGGAAAGGCCAGCAGCACGTCGATCAGGCGCATGATGACCTCGTCGAGCCAGCCGCCAAAATAGCCAGCCAAGGTCCCGACGATAACTCCGACGAACAGACAGATCGAAACCACGGCTACGGCCAGTCCAAGAAGCAAGCGCGCGCCGTGGCAAAGCTGGGTCAGAAGATCGCTGCCGCTTTCATCGGTCCCCAGCCAGTGCTGAGCGGAAGGACCTTCCAGCAAGTGGTCCAGGTCATGCGCCGTCGGTGACCGTCCGAGCAACAGCGGCCCCAGCAAGGCCACCAACAGAAACACGCCCAGCAGAGCCGCCCCCACCCAAGTTCCGAAGCTTAGGCGGCTCAGCCGAAGCTTATCGACCATCCGGCGCTTCATACGCGAATCCGTGGATCGACAGCGGCATAGACCACATCGACCAGCAGGTTGACGGCGACATACATGCCGGCGATGACCAGAGTGCAGCCCTGCACAATGCGGTAGTCGCGCTGGGCGATGCCTTCCAAAAGCAGGGTGCCAAGGCCGGGGCGCGCGAAGACTTTTTCCGTCACCACGGCACCAGCCAACAGTGCTCCGAACTGCATGCCTGCGACGGTAATCACCGGCAGCAAGGCATTGCGCAGCGCGTGCTTGAAGACGACCTTCCACGTTGGCAGCCCCTTGGCTCGCGCTGTGCGGATGTAGTCCTCGCTGAGCGTCTCGATCATCGACGACCGCGTCATGCGGGC
>JAYRFD010000048.1:0-6323 GCA_041908565.1 Polyangia bacterium
AAAGGACAAGGCCAAGCCGGGTGCCGTGATCTTCATGTCGGCGCGAGCGGCGCAAAACGGCGCTCCAGCCGGCCCACCGCTGGCGGTCAAGCGCATGACGGTCGGCACCTGGCCCCTGCCCTTCGAGCTGTCGTCGGCCGACGCGATGATGCCGGGCCTGACGCTGCGCGGCCAAGTTGTCCTGAGCGCTCGCATCGACGGAGACGAAGACGCCATGACCAAGCAGCCTGGCGACATCGAAGGAATGCAGGTCATCAACGTGCCGGCCACCACCGTCGAGCTTCGCTTGGACAAGCTGCGCACCGAAGCGGCGGGCGCTCCCTCGCCACCGGGATTGGGAGCGGGCATGGGCGGCGGCATGGGCGATGTCCACGCGCCTTCGCCTCATTAAGATCGAAGATCGCCGGTTGCCGCGCCGAACGCCCCGCGAGCTTAGAAGTTAGGCGCGGAACTTCGCGAGCCAGGCATCGACTTCGGCTAGCTCGTTCTTGGCGAGCTTGCCGATCTCGCGATACAGCTTGCGCGCTTGTTCAGCCAGGCTGCGAGCGCGGGCCCGTTCCCCCTTCTTCCCGGCCACCCCCAGCGTGCGCGCCAAAGTGAAGTGAACCTTGGCGGACAGCTCTCGTTCCGCGGTCGAGGGCAGAAGGCGCTCGGCTTGTTCGGCCAGAGGCAGCGCTTCTTTGCCACGGCTCAGCTCGCGCAGGTCATCGGCCGTCGCGGCCAAGAGCCCCGGCAGGCTGGGATCGCAGCGGCGCTTGTCGCACAGATCCAAGCCGGCTTGGTGCATGGTCAGCGCGTCTTCATAGCGCTCTTGCCGGAACAAGACCTCGCCGACCAAGCGATGACTTTCGGCTTGGCGGGCCGAGTCTTTGCCGCTGCGCACCGAATCAAACGCTTGTCGCGCAAAAGCCAACGCGACATCCAGCTGTCCTTGCTTGATGGCCCAGCGGGCCAGCTGACTCTGCGATTCGTACAGGCGTGGCGAGTTTTCGCCGAAGGTCTTGCGATAGATGTGCAGCGCACGCTGCGTGTACTCGACCGCCTCGGGATACTTGCCCTGCGCCGCAAACAGGTTGCCCAGGCTGGCCAGCGCTGACGCGGTGCGCGGATGCTCGGGCCCGGATGTCTTTTCCAGGACATTTAGGGTCTGACGCAGCAGCGTGAACGCCTCGTCATAGCGCCCCTGTCGTCGATAGACATTGGCCAGGCTCGACAGCAGCCAGTGTGGCGTGCGCTCGTGCCCATTGATCTGTTCATGCAGCTTCATGCCCTGCTGGCAGCTCTTCTCGGCCCGCTCTAGTTCGCCGCGCGCGGTGTCGACTTGGCAGGCGTAGTAAAGAAGGTTGCTCTCCATCTGATCGCGCAACCGACCGCGGCGAAGATGGGTGAACTCAGCCAGCGCCAAGCGGTGATAGCGATCGGCCAGCTCATACTGCTGGAACTGTCGACCAACCAGGCGCATCAGTTCCATGTACGCACCGGCTGCGGCGCGATGATCGCCGCCTTCGATGGCTTGCACGGCCGCGCTGAAGAAGCTGCGTTCAGCGCTGGGAAAGTCGGCGGCATTGGCGTCGATATTGCCAAGCAAAGCCAAGGCTCTTGACGTAGCAGGGGCATAGTCCGCTTGCTCGGCCTGCTTGATCAGCGCCTGCGCTCGCTCGCGCGCTTGGTTGTATCGACCCATGCGAGTCATGACGCGCACGGCGCCGATCTCGCGATACAGATCTTCGACGCGCTTGCGTGCCTTTGGCTCCTCGGGAACCTGCGCGATCAGCGCGATCGCATCGGCACACGTACTGGGCGAGCTGAAGTCGCTGCTGGCATCGCTGGCGCGGTCGAGGATCTCTTCATCGGCGTGCCGCAGAAGCTCTGCAAACGCGGCGACTTCCTGCAGCTGGTTTTCCAAACAGTTCAGCCGCAGCGTCAAGTGAACGCGTGGCTGCTTGCGTCGAGTAAACGTCGCAGCACAGGCATCGGCCCGCGCGCCGCGCCATTCCTGCAGATACTTTTCGACGTTCTGATCGACGCGCACCCAGACGTCGCGAGCATAAGGAGCCTTGGTCGCCAGCATGGCCTGCGCGGCCTGTTCTTTGACCTTGCCCCAGGCGTCTTGGATCAGATCGTCGGCGTGGCTGCAGTTGCGATTTGCACTGGCCAGATACACGCGCTGGGCCGAGCCCAGACCGGCCCGCAGCACCAGCAGCAGTCCGCCACCGATGGCGCCAAAGATCCCCAAGCGTCGCTTGCGTCGCGCTTCAGGAGAAATCACCGCCAGCAGATCGGCCATGCTCTGAAAGCGAGCAGCCGGGTCCAAGCTGAGCCCACGCAAGAGCGCCTTGTGAATGTAGTTGGGCACGCCTTTGCGATCGCTGGGCTGCTGCAGGCGTCCTTCCAGCACGCTCAGCGCCAGGGCCCCAAGCGAGTTGCCGGGAAAAGCCTGGATGCCGTACAGCGACTCGTACAGCACGACGCAGAACGTGAACACGTCGGTGCGTGCGTCGGTGGGCTGGCCGTTGAACTGCTCGGGTGCCATGTAGCGCGGCGTGCCCATGATCGCGCCGGCCTGCGTCATGGGGCTCGACAAGGTCTGGCTGCTGGCGATGGCTTCGCGAATCTCGGCGGGTAGCTCCGCCAGGCGATCGCCGCCTTTGGCACCCGTTGTGGCAACGGACTTGGCGCGACTGTCGTCGCTCTGCTTGAACTCGCGAGCCAGACCGAAGTCGACGACGCGCGGTCTTCCATCGCTGCCCAAAAGGACGTTGTCGGGTTTGAAGTCGCGATGGACCAAGCCGGCATCGTGCGCGGCGACCAGACCGCAGCCGGCTTGATAGAACATCTCCAAGATCTGGTCGGTGGACTTGCCGCCCTTTTCCAGCCAGTCGGTCAGCGTGCCGCCTTCGGCGAACTCCATGGCGACGAAGACCTGCTCGAAGGCAGTGCCCACGTCGTACACGGCGATGACGTTGGGGTGCGACAGGCGCGCCATGGCCTGAGCTTCACGCAGCAAGCGCACGCGGCCTTCGCTGTCGGCCGCTTTGCCAGTCGCGGCGTGCAGCAGCTTGATCGCGACCTTGCGGTTCAGCTCTGGATCGTAGGCGGCATAGACCACGCCCATGCCACCAGCCCCCAGGCGCTTGACCACCAGATACCGCCCGATCGTCGCGCCCTGCGGCAAGTGATTGGTCGACGTACCAACGGGAAGCGTACTGGTCGATACCGCCCGCACAGTCGGCGTAGGTTCGCTCATTCTCCGTCAGTGTATCGCAGCCTGGGGGTCAAGTGGTGGGCTGTCGTGCGGCGATGCTGCGGCGCTGTTCCCGGGCAGTCTGACGACAAACGCCCGTTGCGTACAGGCCATCGCGGTACACTGCCTGCATGCTGCGATCTGTCGGCTTGCTGCGCGCAGTCAAAGGGCTGCGCGATGGTCACGGGTGGTGCTCGATTCGAGGTCTGTCCTCGGCGCAAACGCGAAACGGGCGAGCGTATACACGGACCCACATCGCATTGTGCGGTTTGCTACTCGGTTCGCTGCTTGGTCCGCTGGGCTGTCGCAGCGGTCGCCCGGACTACACCGTCAACGTGCCGCCAAACCTGCTGTCCATCCGACCGCCGCAGTCGGTGCTGTTCGTCGATGCGCCGATCTCGCTTTCACCGCTGGAAGCGCAGCTGGATCAGATCATCGGACGCACGGTGCCACCGGGCCGTGGAGGACAGCTTCGCCTGGGCATCTTGGACGTCAGCTATCGACTGGGAAGGCAGCCGCTTTCGATCGCGGCCGCACCACCGGGCCTAAGCCTGCGCATGCCGCTGGTCGGCGACGTCGTTTTGGGCGGCGGCTTTCTGCGCTGCCAAGCCGCGGGGGTGGGTGGCGCCTTCACCATCGGACTGCGCCCAACCTTGGATGCGCAGGGCCAGCTTTATCTGCGCGATGCGCAGGTCGCGGTGACGCCGCTTGGCAACATTCAGTGCGCCGGTCTATCGGTGCCGACCCCGAACCT
The DNA here is from genome assembly GCA_041908565.1 of Polyangia bacterium. Lineage (GTDB taxonomy): Bacteria > Myxococcota_A > Polyangia > Palsa-1104 > JAEUJZ01 > JAEUJZ01. Next base: position 3,999 of record JAYRFD010000048.1, read on the forward strand.
GTTTGCCGGAATCCTCGATCCGATCTCGCAGGGGCTTACGCAGGCGCTGCAGAGCTACCGGCTGCCGATCGGGCCGGCCTTGGCCAGCGGCCTGCGCGAGCTTGCGACACCGCGCGGCCTGCAGCTTGGAGGTCAGCCGGCGTGTCTGGATCTGGCGCCCGGTGCCCTGGTCATTGCGCCACCGGCACCCGGCAGCAGCGCCGGCGTTGTGGGTCTGAAGCTGGGCGTCGAAGTCGCGCCGCGCGTTAGCTTGGGCAGCTGTCCAGCCTCTTCTGCAGCGGCCCCTGCAACGACAATCAGCGTTAAAGATGCCAGCCTGGGGGATGACTTCCGTGTGCTGGTGGCGGCCGCCGTGCCGGCCCGCGATGTCGAAGCACTGCTGCGTCCTCAGCTGGTCGGCAAGCGCCTGGGTGGCGGCACTACCGCAGTCGCCGTAACGGGCCTGCAGGTCGGCGATGCCAACGGTCGCGTCCTGATCAAGCTAGACGTGATCGGCGCCTTTACCGGCTCGGTGTACCTGTGGGGCACGCCCGAGGTGCGCGAGCAAGGCGGTCGCTTCCAGCTGCAGGTGCCCGATCTCCGCCTAGCTGCCGAGAGCGAGTCGGCTATCCAAAACCTGAAGCTGTCGCTATATCAGCTGTGGGAAGGCGACTTGGCCGCGCGCATCCGACAACAGCTGGTGTTGGACGTGACGCAGCCACTGCACGACGTGCGCAGCCAGCTGACCGGGACGCTGGCGCTGCAAGGCGGATCGTGGCAGCAGGCAGCTGGCCTTCTGGGCGGGCGCGGAGTAGCGCTGTCGTCGACGATCTCGCAGGTGGTGCCGCAAGCCGTGATCTCGCAGCCGGGCGTTCTGGTGGTGCACACACTGCTGGTGGGACGACTGCGCTTGCTGGTGCAGTAAGCAGCGACCACGCAGCTTGTGAACAACGCGATGTGAGCGGCAGGACAACCGCTGCGCGTACGGCCGTTGCATGGGGAATGGCTGCGCGCAGCCAAGTTACGGCAAGATGGCGCGGTGAACCGATCGGATCTGTCCTTGCGGCGTGCGTCTAGTGGACCCGCCCTTTTCACCCTGTTCCTGGCCGCCTGCGTCACCCCCACGCAGAGCGCGCCACCGCCGGTCGTTGCACCGTCGCCCGATGTGCAGCCTGCTGCATCGACCCCTTCGCCACCGGGAATCGCCGCAGGGGCCGCGCAAAGCAGCGGAACAGAGCCACCCCCGCCGGCTTCCACGAAGCCGACGCTGCCGAATTGGCCGATGCTGCCGGCTCGCTTGCCGTGGGTGAACCCATCGCGCTGCCTGCCAAGCTGCGCGCTTGATCCAGGTGCATCCGGTCCGGACGTGCTGGTGTCGGTGAACGCGAAAGGCGAAGCCGAGGTTCGCGGTCGCCTGCGCATCCATCGCGACATCATCGATCCACTGCGGGCACTTTTGGCCGCCGCGCAAGCGGCAGGTCATGCGCTGCGCATCGAGTCCGCGTATCGATCGTATCGAGATCAAGAGCGCCTGTTCGCGACGATCAAAGAAGCGGGTCGTGCCGCGCGTCCCGGACACAGCGAGCACCAGCTTGGCACGACGGTGGATCTGCGCCTGCCCACGGGGGCTGCGATCCGCTGGCTGGCTGATCACGCGGCAGAGCATGGCTTCGCGCTGAGCTACCCCGCGGGCAAGCAGCGCATCACCGGCTATCGCCCCGAGCCCTGGCACATCCGCTACGTCGGGCGAGAGCTTGCCGTCGCGCTGAGCGAGCGCGGGCTGAGCCTAGAAGAAGCCTTTCGCGAAAAGCCAGAGCTTGGCGAATCGGGTGGCTGTGGTGACTGTCCATCGCCGGCCTCGCAAGCGGCCTGCGGACCGGTCAAGGAAGCGGGCGAGTGTCGAGGCAGCGTGCTGTTTTGGTGTTACGACGGCGTGCTAGCCAGCGTCGACTGCGCCACATCGGGCGAGCACTGCGGCAGCAGCCGTCCCGGCGGTGAGTCCATGTGTCTTGCCGCCCCCAGCGGACCCAGCGCCCCAGCCCAGACATCTCAGACGGGGACTGCGCCCCAGTAAGCCCCTCGGGCGACTGCGCCAGTAAGCCCCTCCGGGGGCTGTGGCTGGGAAGATCGACCGCCGCGCCGCTGAGCCCCGCCGAACACGTAAGCGCACAATATCGTCACAAGCCTGGCCAGACACCTGTGCGAAAATGGCGGCCAGGAACGGCCATCATGAGATCTTCTCCGACGCTGCAAGCACATCCGTGGCACGGCATCGCAACCGGCGAACAAGCCCCGGTCATCGTCAACTGCTTCATCGAGATCGTGCCCACCGACACCATCAAGTAC
>JAYRFD010000049.1:0-2285 GCA_041908565.1 Polyangia bacterium
AAGGGCGCCCATGCCGAATCGCAAGACGCCCCCAATGTCCTGCGCGCCAAGCGGGCCCACCTGAACGACTGCGAGAACATCCCGGGCTTTTTGGCTTTGGCCGTGATCTTCACCCTGATGGGCGCTTCTGCGACGGCGGGCTGGGCCTATTTCGGCTTGTACTTCTTCGCGCGCACCCTGCACACGATCAGCTATCTAAGCGGTGCGCAGCCCTTTCGAACCATCACGTTCTTCATCGGTCAGATCACGATGCTGGGAGTGGTCGTGCAGATCCTGATGCGCGCCTTCCACTAGCCTGCCAAGGCCGCCCATCGGCCCCACGGGGGCGAAGATGCTGCGGATCGAAGGGCAGCACGAGCTGCGGCGATTCCGCCGGCAAGGCGGCTTCCGTATCGGCAGCAGGCTGGGTCGCGGTTCCCGACGTGGCCAAGGTCTGGGCCGCTTCCTCTTTCGAGCTGAAGCCCGACAGCGACACACCAAGCAAGCGCACGGGGCGCTGTCCGGCTTCGGTGCGCAGCAAAAGCTGCACGGCTCGTTCCGCTAGCTGCACAGGATCGTCCGTCGGTTCGGCGCTGTGGCTGCGCGTGATCGTCTGAAAGTCGTGGTAGCGGATCTTCAGGGTCACGGTTCGCGCGGTCTGCGTGTGATTTTGCAACCAGCCGGCGCAGTCTTCGGCCATGCCGCGCGCTTCCTGCCGCAGCCGATCGATGTCACGCAGATCCTCGGGAAACGTCGTCTCGTTGCCGACCGACTTGCGAGGTCGATCGGGCTCGACGGGGCGGTCGTCGATGCCGTTGGCCAGCGCTTGCAGCGTCTCGGCATAGCTGCCGACCAAGCCGCGCAGCGTCGTCAGGTCGGTGTGCCGGATGTCCATCAGCTTGTGGATGCCGGCCCCGCGCAGCCGCTGCGCCGTGACCGGTCCCACCCCCCACAGGGCGTCGATGTCCAGGCCCTGCAAGAAGGGCTCGACCCGCTGCGGCGAGATGATCGTCAAGCCATCCGGTTTGCGAAACCCCGACGCGATCTTCGCAAGGAACTTGTTCGGCGCCACGCCGGCCGATGCCGTCAGCTGGGTCCGTTCGACAATCGCGTCCTTGATGCGGCGAGCCACGGTGCTGCCCAGCGCTTCCCCCCAGTGGTTCTGCGTGACATCTAGGTAGGCTTCGTCCAGGGACAGCGGCTCGACCCGATCCGTGACCTCGCGAAACAGGGCAAAGACCTGAGCAGACACCGCTTTGTACTTGGCGAAGTCCGGCGGCACCACTTCCAGCGACGGGCATAGGTGCAGCGCTCGCGACATCGGCATGGCCGATCGAACGCCGAAGCGACGGGCTTCGTAGCTGGCCGCCGCCACCACACCGCGATGGCGTCCCCCGACCACCACCGGACGTCCGCGTAGCTCGGGCCGATCGCGCTGCTCGACCGACGCAAAGAAGGCGTCCATGTCGACGTGCAGGATGCGGCGAAGCGGCGTTTCCATGCGATTGAGCTAGAGCGGCAGAAGTCTGCCCTGAATGCGGCGGCAGATGGACTATCTTGAACACCCGGTGGGCAACTTGGTACATAATCGCAGGGCGGTGCTCTGCGTCGCTGCCTTCGCTTAGGGCCTGCATCCTTCGATTCGCTCATGCGCATCTTCGTTGTCTGGGATCTGGTGTCACCACGCGTTCGCGCGCTTCTCAGCGGGCTGCCGACCGCTATTACGCAGATCCCTTCGACAGATCCCGCGCAGGGCAACGTGCCGATCGAGTGGGAGATCGTCATTCCCGACACTTCCGCCCGTCCGGTCGCCCGATCGGTGATCTGGCGAGGCATCCAGCAAGCCGATCGCGTGCTGGTTCTGTTCGACGGAGAAAAGCCAGACGCCAGCATCGGCTGGAAGGTCGGCCTGGCGCTGGGCTGGCACAAGCCTGTGCATGCGGCCTGCTGCAACGCGTTTGTCCCGGGCTGGGCTAAGCAGAGTGCGCTCAGTGCTCTACAGATGGGGGCGGTTCGCGATTCGGTCGGAGTCGCCAACCTTCTGCGACGGCAGCCGGTTGGGCTGCCAGCACCAGAGCCCCAGCGGGCGCTGCCCAGCGGCATCCACAACGTCGGCGCCATCCACGATCCGGGCAGCTTGGTCCTGTGTCCAAGCGGAGCCGCTGCGCGTGCCTTGCACGACAACGCCGACGATCTGCTGCTGGGCTGCATGTTTCTGCCAGACGAAGGGCTGCGCCTGTCCGAACTGCCCAAGCTTCTGAAGGAACGCTCGGGAGTTGTCTGGGTGTTGGCTCCTGATGACCACG
>JAYRFD010000050.1:0-9441 GCA_041908565.1 Polyangia bacterium
CTCGATAAATCAGAAACTGGCCACCTTTCTGACATACGAAGCCGCATATGTCAGAAACCGTGCGTCATACGGTTCGGTGGCAGGGGCTCACCGGGCGAGGCGCTGCTCGCTCTCCATCCGCCGCGCGAGGGCCGAGACGAAGGGGGCGGGCGGCGGGCGATGCAGGCGGACAATCTCGCCGGTTGTCGGATGCGCGAAGCCAAGCGTCTCGGCATGCAAGAGCAGGCGAGAGGCCGACAGGGGTTCCAAGCCCGCCCGCAGATAGTCGCGGATGTAGACCGACTCGCCGACGATCGGATGGCCTGACTCCGATAGGTGGATGCGGATCTGATGCGTCTTGCCGGTCTCGATGGTCACGGCGCAGTAGGTCGCAACGCGGCCCAAGAACTCCAGCGCTTGCACATGCGTGACCGCTCGCTTGCCAAGGCCCGGTGGCAAGGGCAGTGGCGTACCGTCGTCGCGCCGACGCGGGCGCACAGAGCCACGCAGGCCGTCGCCGCGATCCTGGACGAAGTACGACTCGAACGTCCGGTCCAGCAGGCGGCCATGAACCACGCACAGGTAGCGGCGCTCGATGTCGTGGGCGCGCCAGCGAAGCTGAAGCTCGCGCAGTGCCTTCTTGGTCTTGGCGAACAGCAGCAACCCCGATGTTTCTTTGTCGATGCGATGAACGGTATGCAGCGGGATCTCGGTCGCCGATCGACCGGCTCGCGGGCGACTGCGCCACGCCTCGCGGATCAGGTCCATGGCGGTATCGCTGCCGTCGCGTTCATAGGGGACGCTCTGCAGCCCAGCCGGCTTGTCGATAACAACGACCTGCGAGTCTTCATAGACAATCGCAGCCAGGGCCTTGGTCGCGCGATCGCTCAGCGGTCGTGGCGCTTGCGGTCGCACGCAGACCGTCGCCCCTTTGCGCAGTCGCACGGCCCCATCCAGGGCCAGCCTGTCCCCTAAAGAGACCTTGCCGCGTTCGCACAGGGCTCGGGCCGCGTTCCAAGAAAGGCCCAGGCGAGTCCGCAGCACAGCGGCCAGCGTCTGCCCGGCTTCATCGTCGGAGACCTGAAAGTCGTGATTCACCGCGCCCGTATAACAGGCCCGGACGGTAGACGACAACCACAGAGGATCAAGAACGGAAGGAGGAGGAAGCGGCGACTGCGGGATGAAGGAGGGAGAGGAAGGCTGCCAAGCCGACAGCCAGGGCGACGGGACGCTGCCCGAGCGACTCTGGAGTCGCGCGACTAGCGGTTGGCGATGATGGCGTGCGTGATGCGCATCTCGTCGGCGAGACCCTGCGACGCCTTGTCCTTGGTCTTGTCGATATCGATCTGCGCCTGGATCGCCTTGAGGATCTCGGCATCGTTCTTGGTCGCCAGGCGGCTAAGCGCCAGCATGATGCCGATGCGCGCCGCCGAGTCCTTGTACGCGATGTGCTTGGTCAGGTGCGGCAGCGCATCCCGTCCCATGCGGCCCAGCATGAACGCGGCCTTTTCAGCCTTGGCGGCCGACCGAGCCTTGCGGATGTCGAGCAGCATCTTTTCGCGGTCGTCCTTGCCGCTCTTCGATGCTTCCAGCGTATCCATTTCCTTGACCATTTCGTCGAGCGCCTTGCCATAGCAGGCCGCGTCCTTCTTGCAGTCACGCGCTAGCTCTGCCCGACCCAGGGCGTTCTGGAACGCGATACCGATGTCCGCTTCCAACAGCTCTTTAGGCAGGTTCAGCGCCTTGAGAGCCGCATCGACCGAAGCCGTCTCGTCCTTGTCGACCAAGCGACCAAACTGCGTGATCGCACCGGCAGCCAGGCCGGCCTTTTCTTGATCCAGCTCGGGCAGGTCGTCCTTTTCCTTCGGCGGCTTCAAAAACGGCGTCTTGGCAGCGGCCAAAATCGCGGCAGCGCCGTCGGTGGCGTTCATCAGGTTCAGCGCTTCGGCGGCCGCCGCGCGCAGCTTGGGATGACGCTTGGCATCCGACACGATGCCGATCAGTGCCTTGGCCGACGTCTTTTCGACATCGGTCATGCCGATGGCCAACAGGATCGACTGGTGCCCCGACACGCACTGCTTGTTGCCGTTTAGGCAGTCAGGCGCCATGCCGTCGTCCTTCTTATCCAGCTCTTTGAGCAGGGCCGGCAGGGCCTTCTTGCTGCGCAGGTCGCCAAGGATGATCGCCATCTTCTGCACGACCAGGCCGGGCAGAAATTCGTACTTCTTGGCGTCTTCTTCCAGCTGCGTGTTCTTGCGCTGCATGGCCTCGACGACCTTGTCCACGGCGCCTTCGCCGATGCGGGCCAGCGCATAGCGACACGGCACAAAGATATCGCCGCCGCGTCCCGTCATGAACAGACCACGAACCAGCGTGCCTGCGGAACGAGCATCTGCGAACTCGCCCAAGTGCTTGGCGGCTTCGCGGTTCAGGAAGAAGTCCTGCTCGTCGGCAGAGACCTCGACCACCTTGGCCAGCGCGGGCACTGCCGCTGGATCTTTGATCGCAGTCAGCGCCTTCATCGCTTCGACTTTGACGACGTTGGCGCGCGTCTTGATCGGCAGCTTCTTGTCGAGCGCTTTGACCAGATCGGGCACGGCCTTCTTGGCCGCTTCCTTACCCGCCGCATCCAGCATCGCAAGCTCCATCAAGCCCGTGGCAGCGACGGAGGCGTTCTCGTAGTTTTCGTCCGAGTAGTCAAGCTGCTCGATGAACAGGTCCACCGCCTTGGCCGAGCGAATCTTGGTCAAGGTCTTGAGGTGCTGCGGATCCTTCGACTTCTTGAACAGCGCAGTGACCGGCCCCACCGCATCATCGATGTTCGCCGGGCGATCCTTCGCCGTCGCCAATCGCTCAATATTGCGCAGCGCGTCCTTCTGCTCGCGCACGTCGTCGAGCTTCTTCACCCAGGTCTTTATGTCCTGAGGATCGTCCATGCACCCCGCGACGGAGAGCAACGACCCGAACATGAGAGCCAGGCCAAAGGATCGGCCGAGCGACATCGAACGTACCCACAGACTGCCTTGCGGTTTCGCCATGGCTAACTCCTGGGGCACGTTGCCCCACTCATGGTGTCGGCGACGGCAAAACCCCAGGATCCGCTGCCAGCCGACTCTTCCGTCGAGTCATGTGGCGCGTCCCGTCGAGCAAGCCGTCCATTTGTTTGATTCTATGAAGTTGGCGGGGGGAAAGAAAGCGGAGAAGGAAGCAGGACTGAAACTAGCTGCCGCTGCCCTTGCCGCGGCTCTGCACGGCGAAGTTGACGTTGTTGTAGCCAGCGACCGCGCAGGTGTACATGACCTTCTTGATGACCTTGAAGTCGATGTTCTTGTCGGCCTGAACAATCACCAAGCCCTTCCAGTCTTCCGGGTTCGGATGGAGGAGCTTGAAGTTGTTCTTGAGCACGACGAGGTCGTCATGCAGCTGCGGGATCTTCCAATCGACCGTGTTCTCACGCGAGAGTTCTTGCGAGTCGGCCTTGGGATCGCCGTTGAGCGTCACCGAGTCGCGCGAAACCGCGATGATCGGCGCCTGCTCCAGATCCTTGTAGTTCACGGCTTCCGGCAGCGTGATGTTCTTCGAAACGGTCAGAAGCTCGCCAGATGCCGAGAAGGTCTGAAGCAAGAACACGACGAGGATGGTGAGCATGTCGACCATCGAAGTCAGGTTCAGCTCGGCGTACGACGACTTCCTGCCACCCGCGCCGTGCTTCGAAATAAACTTTAGCGGGATGTGCTTTCGGAGGCGGGGACCAGGGGGCTTGATCAGCCCAGGTCGCGAGAGCGCACTGGTAGACATCTGCGTAGCCTCCTATTGACCCTTGTCCGAAAGTGAGACCGTCGGGAAGCCCGCCGAGATCACCACGTCCATGGTGCGAATGACCTTGTTGTAGATCACTGCGTCATCGGACTTGATGGTGATGTCGTTCTTGTCCGCGTGGTCCTTCTTGGCCTGCGTCATGATCTCCGCAAGCTTTGTGTAGTTGTACTCTTCACCCTGCATCTCGATCGGCGTCGACTCGCCAGTGGACTTCGAGAAGATGTACCCGTCCTTGTTGATGAACAAGGTCAGGTTCACCGTCGGAGTCGGCGGCTCATCCACCGCCCCCGAGGGAGCCTTGCTCTTCTGGGTCACGTCCATGCGCGCGAGCTGCGTCCACACGGCCGTGATCAGCAGGAATGAGATACAGCACGACAACAGGTCGATGAACGGGACCAGGTTGATGGCGGCATCGAGCGGTTTTTTTCCGCCTTTGCCACTGGGCGTAGGTGCTGCACCACCCATCGTTATCTCCTTGGTACAAGCGTTTGCATCGCATCTGCAGCCACTCGCACCAGCCCAAGCTCAGCCCAGGCGGGTGCGAAAGCGCAAGTCTGCGACGAAGGCGCTACGACTGGCCGCCGCCCTGGGCCGACTTCATCGCCGACTTGTGGCCGACCACCAGGTTCACAACCTGGACCGACAGCTCATTCATGTCGTCCAGCGTGTGCTGCGTCCAGCCGTTGAGGACGGCGAACCACAGCAGCGCAGGGACGGCGCAGATGAGACCGAATGCGGTGCAGTTCATGGCTTCGCTGATGCCCTTAGCGAGCAAGGTGGCCTTCATCGAGGGATCGACACCGGCAACGCCAGCGAACGAGTGAATCAGACCGAGAATCGTGCCGAGCAGACCGACCAGGGTGGCGACGTTACCGAGCATGGCCAGGTAACCAGTGCGCGCTTCCAGCTTCGGAATTTCCTTCAGAGCCTGCTCATCCATTGCAGCCTGAACTTCAGCGTCGGGACGGTTGAACTTGGTGAGACCAGCCTGAATCACGCGGGTAACGGGGGTCGGGTTGCCGCTGCACACCTTGACGGCGCCCTGAATGTTGCCAGCCATAATCTGGCTCTTGAGCAGCGACAGGAGCTTCTCCTTATCGATGCCAGCCTTCTTCAGATAGATCGAACGCTCGATGGAAATACCCCAAGCGATGATCATCAGAAGCAGGATCGGCCACATCGGCCAACCACCCTCGTGGAACGCGTCTGCCAAGCCCTTTAGGATCGACATTTCTCTGAACCTCCGAACGAATCGTCAATCGTGTTCGCGGCCACCCCATGGTGACCTGTTGATTTGTCCGCATCCTACGCAAGCACGGGCAGTGCCAGAAAGAGAATTCGATCACGAAAATCTGCAGGCTCGCCGAAAACCGGGCCGCTCCGGGAAGCGCGCGTGGGCTTGGAACAAATCGGTTCGGCCACTTCACGGGGAATTGCGCGACACAGGCGTAGCATTCTGCCCCAGCGCTCGAATCCGATTCCGTCCCTGCCCCAGCCCGGATCGCCGCAAGTACACTGCCCGCCATGCCCTGGCCCTGGCTGAGCTTACCGACCCTGGCGGTCGTTGGTCTGGTCGCCTTCACCGCATTCGTCGGCTTTCGTCTGTGGCGCAGCCTGCGGCTGGGACTTTCGATCCGGATGCAGGTCTTCGTCGCGATGGCGGTCCTTTCTGGCGGCTTTTCAGCGCTGACCAGCCTGTACGCCATCCACCGACTGGAAGCCCGTGCCCTGCGCGCCAGCGTGCCCGGTGCCATCGCACAGGCCGGATCGGAACTTCTGATGCGCAGCTTGCGCGAAGTCGCCGCCGGGGCCGCGATCCTGTCGCTGCTCTTGGTGATCGCCACGGCCTTGGCAGCGGCGCTGATCGGACGCGCGATCGCCAAGCCCATCGAGCGATTGACCCAAGCGGCCTCGCGCATCGCACAAGGTGAACGCCACGTCGCGCTGCCCCGCCCCTTCGGACGCGAGGTCCGAACGCTGACCGCAGCCCTTGAATCGATGCGTCGCGAGCTTGAAGGACATCACCTTGCCGAACGCCTTGCCGTCGATCTGTCCCATGAGCTGAAGAATCCCGTCGCTGCCATCCGTGCCGCGGCTGAAGTCCTGACCGATGGGGCGCTCGATGAACCAGCCACTGCCCGTCGCTTCGTCCATCGCATTCAAGAAGCAGCCGACCGCCTGCAGAGCATCGTGCACAACCTGTTGGCCTTGACGCGCCTGCAAGCGCGCGGCGTCAGCGACGATCCCGTCGACTTGCTTGCGATCTGCGAGCAAGCGATCGATGCGCATGCTGATCGCGCCCTACAGCGCAACCTGCGCATCCGCTTTGAAGCCCTGCGCAGCGACGGTTCCCCCGCCACAGAGCCAATCGCAACCGGGGACTATGTCACCTGCGGGGATGCCACATGGCTGCGGCGCGCCGTCGACAACTTGATCGACAACGCACTGGCCTTCGCCTCTCCCGCCGGCGAAGGCAGCGGTGCCGCATCCATCGTTCTTCGGCTGCGCAGTGACGAGGATCGAGTCTGCCTGGACGTCAGCAATCTGGGGCCTGGTGTCGAGCCCAGCATTCGCGATCGTTTATTCGAACGCTTCATCACCACGCGACGCGAAAGCGGAGGAAGCGGTCTGGGCCTTGCCATCGTGGCAGCCGTCGCAGAACAGCATCGCGGCCGCATCGAGCTTGTTACCCCGGGACCGCCACAGACTTGCTTCCGCCTGTGTCTTCCCCGTCGGTAAGACATGGAAGCCATGGTCCCGATGCATCGGCGAATGCGTTGACCTTGCGACGTCGCACATGCTACACGCTGGCCGCCTTGCGACGGGAAAGCACATGGCGTGCGGCCTGTGTCGGGGGCGATGGGCAGACATCGAATGCCACGCGTTGAGATCTTTCGCTTCCAAGTCCACTTCGGCGACTGCGACCCGGCGGGCATCGCCTTCTATCCCAACTTCTTTCGCTGGTACGACGCGGCCTCGCGGCACTTTTTCGACTGCTGCGGGCTGCCGACCTGGCGCGACACCGAAAAGTCGAGCGGCATCATCGGGGTCCCGCTGGTCGAGGCGCGGTCGCGCTTCATCAAGCCAACGACTTACGGCGATCACGTCGCCATCCACACCCACGTCAGCAGCTGGGAAGAAAAGCGCTTTATCCAAACGCACGAGCTACGCCGCGGTGACGATCTTCTTGCCATCGGTGAAGAGACCCGTGTCTTCGCTCGCCGCAGTCCGGATTCGGGTCGCATCTACGCCATTCCGATCCCGCCCGAGTTTCGCGCGCTCTGCGACGCGGGCTGATTAGGACGCGTCCGCCTGGACGCCTTGATTCAGCGACGTCGAATCAACGGACGATCGCGTCAGGATCTGGAATAGTGCATCCAGCGATCGTCGCTGTGGTGCCAGTTCATGCAGCCGACCGATGGCGAGGACGGCTCGCGCGATCCGATCTGCAGCATGGCTATCGCCTGATGTCGTCAGCTCAACGAGCAGGGTGTGCGAACGATTCGCGCGCGGGTCGGACTTTGCGTCTGGCTTGGCTGACTCAGGGACCTGCACCGCTGCCACCCCTTCGACGTGTGCCAACGCGGCCTGTAGCTCTTGCAGGTTGCCCTCGCAGCGCAGCAGCAGGTGGCTGCTTGTCGCGACACGCGCGGCAAGCTCTCCCGGCGATCCCGCCGCTACCAAGCACCCCGCATCCAGCAGCAAGACGCGATGGCAGATCGACTCGGCCTCGGGCAGTACGTGCGTCGACAGCAAGACGGTGTGATGACGTCCCAGATCGGCGATTAGGCGCAAGGTCTGGGCCCGCTGCGGTGGGTCCAAGCCATCCGTTGGCTCGTCGAGCAGCAGTACCTGCGGCTGTGCCAGAAGCGCATCCGCAAGGCCCACCCGCTGGCGATAGCCTTTCGATAGATGACCAATCAACGCACGTCGCTGATCCTGCAGACCGACTTGAGCCGTGACATCGTCGACGCGCTGCCGGCGCATGCGGGCCGGCAGACCTTTTAGATCAGCGCGCAGCGCAAGGTACTCGTGCACGCGGAACTCGTTGTCTACGACGGCCTCTTCCGGCAGATACCCCAGTGACTGTCGCGCTTGAGCCGCCTGCGTTCGAAGATCAAATCCGGCGACGCGAGCGGCCCCACGCTGCGGATGCAACAAGCCCGCCAGAATTCGAAGCAGCGTCGTCTTGCCGGCCCCGTTTCCGCCAAGCAGCCCCACCACCTCGCCTCGATGGGCGCGAAACGTGATCGCGTCCAACGCCAGCTTCGACGGTGAATACCAAGCAGAGAGCTGTTCAACTTCGATCATGTCGTGAACTCCACAGCGGCCAGGGGACGCGGCGCCAAGGCTTTGATCAGCAGGGCCAGATCGTCCGCCCCAAAGCCGCAGCAGGCCCCCAGAATCCGTGCGCCCGCCTGCTGCAGTGCGCGCATAGCCAAGCTCCTCTGCGCCTTGTCTTGCGGGTCGGCTTCCCATGCCCATTCACCGTCGCTGCGTTGTATCCGCCGATCGGCGTTTGGATAGGCCCCAAGTACAGGCGTATCGGACGGGCTTGGGCTCAGCGCCGACAGACAACCGATCGCGCGAAGCAGCACATCGGCGTGTGCACAGTTCACCAGCAGCCCATCGGCCCCTTCGTCGCGACACGCGGCTGCGGTTTGCAGCAAATCGTCGCCGCCAAGCAGCGTCGTGCCCAGGTTGGCTGGCAGGAAGCTGACCAGGATGGGGCCGTCACAGCGACGTCTAGCGGTTCGCAGAGCACACAGCGCTTCCCGCGCACTGCCCTGCGTTTCGATCAGAATCCCGTCGCAGCCAGCCTCCATCAGCCAGTCGGCATTGCGCGTATGTTCGGCCGCCAGCACCGAATCGTTGGGAGCCTGCTGCGGCTGATAGCAGTCACCGAGCGGCGCCATGCTTCCCCAGACCCAGCGACGGGGTTCAGCGAATTCCTGCGTCACGGCACGTGCGATCGCAACCGCCTTCTGCGTCCACGCCTGCGCACGTTGCGGGTCCCGACCAGCCTGTCGCGCAGCGAACGCCGTACTGCGAAAGGTATTGGCGGTCACGCTGTGGGATCCGGCTGCCAGGTATCGTCGGTGAACGGCGGCCAGTAGATCGGGACAGTCCACACTGGCAGCGGCGGTCCACAGCACGGGATGCGACGCGAACCCGCATGCTTCTAGCTGCGTTCCCGTCGGCCCATCCAGCCAGAAAGGCTGCATCTGACTGGCTTGTCCAAGTGCCTTCGCCAGCTCACCGCGCATGGATTCCCGAAGCGATCGGAAAGCCCGGTCCCCGACGGAAGGCAGGGCGTCGCGTGGTGGCGCTGGAAAGCAGAGCCAGGCCCAGTCCGTAAAACAGAAACGTCTGCGGTACTCCCCCCCAGAACTGCGCCAGCGATCCTTCCAGCGTCGTCGTCAGGTTCTGCACGAAGTACAGGTGCAGGACCAGTGCACCGTTGTGCGCCCAAGGATGTGCCAGCACATCGTCGACCATGCGACACAAAAGACCGACGCCCGCGAACAAAAGCAGCGCTCCGAACAGGCCGAAGTTGATGTACGCCTCGGGAATTTGGCCCAAGCCGACCATGACGTGCGCGGTTCCTGCCGGTGTTGTGTAGCCATAGATCACGGCGGCCCA
>JAYRFD010000051.1:0-4754 GCA_041908565.1 Polyangia bacterium
AACGGCTGCACGCTGTCGATCGGCCAGACGGAAGTACAGTTCTTCACAACGCAGGAGAAGGTCGAGGTCGTGCCGTCGCAGAAGACGCGACTGGGCGACATCATCGGCAAGAACGTCAAGATGCGCGAGCTGTACGCGGTCATCGAAAAGATCGCGCCCAGCAGCGCCACCGTGATCATCGAAGGCGAGACGGGTACTGGCAAAGAAGTGGTGGCCCAGACCATCCATCGCCTGTCGCCGCGCGCGCACAACACGATGATGGTCTTTGACTGCGGGGCCGTGCCCAAGAACCTGATCGAGTCCGAGCTGTTCGGACACGAAAAAGGCAGCTTCACCGGCGCCATCATGACCCGCCAGGGCCTGTTCGAGATGGCACATGGCAGCACGCTGTTCTTGGACGAACTGGGCGAGCTGCCGTCGGAGCTGCAGCCCAAGCTGCTGCGTTCGTTGGAGCAGCGCGAGATTCGCCGCGTGGGCGCGACCCGATCGTTGAAGGTCGATGTGCGGATCATCGCCGCGACCAATCGGCAGCTGGAAGAAGAAGTCCGCAGCGGCCGCTTCCGCCAAGATCTGTTCTATCGCTTATCGGTGGTGCGCCTGTATCTGCCGCCGCTGCGCGAGCGCATTGACGACATTCCCTTGCTGGTCGAGTCGTTCTTGCAGGACCACGCGTACAACCGCTTGGCCGATGGCACGCGCAAGGTGACGCGTGTGTCGGGCGAAGCGATGGATCTGCTGCTGTCCTACAGCTGGCCTGGCAACGTGCGCGAGCTGATCAACGCCGTCGAGCGCTCGGTCAGCTTCGCCGGCGGCGGCGTCATCCGTCCGGAAAACCTGCCGGACAGCCTGCGCGGCGAACCCGCGCGTGATCGCAGCGGCCCGAACAACCTAAGCGGTGGTGGTGGTGGCGATCGTGGAACGCGCGCGCGCAGCGGAGGCCATCACACGGTTCCAGAGCCCGCGCGCAGCGGCGAAGCACCGACGCGAACGTCTTCGCCGTCCTTGCCGACCTTGCCTGCATTGCCGCTGACTCCACCGCAGACCGACCTGCCGTTCAAGGACGCCAAAGAGCTGTGGGTCGCCGCCTTCGAGCGTGAGTACATCGAGTCGCTGCTGCGCAAGAACCGCGGCAACATCTCGCACGCGTCGCGCGAGGCCGAGATCGATCGCAAGTACTTCCGCAAGCTGATGCGCAAGTACGACATCGAAGGCCATCGCGACGAACCGCTGGACGAAGAGGAATAGGCGAAGCGCAGGCGCTTTCGCGATGACGCGCAAGCGCGCCTTTTGGCTGTGGCCGCAGCGGAACGCAGAACGCCAAAGCGCTGCGACCACGCAGTCCGACGACCGCGTTAGCGCTTCTTCAGATCTGCGAGATCGGCTTCGGCGCGCGCGGCCTTGACCCGCGTCGCTTCCAGCTCTTGCTGCAGCTCGGCGATGCGCAACAGAGCGGGCTTCAAGGCCCCCGCCAGCTGAGCTTCACGCGCTTCGCGCTGCTTGAGCTGCTCGGCGATGCGCTCGACGTCTTTGCGCAGGGCCTGCTCAGCGACCAGGCGGGCCGCGTCGCGCTCTTCCAGCTCAATGGCGCGGCTCTTGTTGCGCTCGGCCAGCTTCTGCGCTTCGGTCAGCTGCTGCCGCAGCGCTTCGACATCGGGCGCATCGCTCTTGCTGGCCAGGCGCTCGCGCAGCTCACGACCCATTTCATCAATGCGCGCAAGCAGCGTGACCTTCTCGGCCTTGACCTCTTCGTGCAGCTTGCGCAGGCGCTCGGCTTCAAAGCGAAACTCTTCGCGTTCCTTCTTCGCGCGATCTTCGGCCTCTTGCGCCGTGCCCACTTCCGACCGCAGGACCGCTTGCTCGTCGATCAGTCGACGGATCTGGCCGCGCGCTTCGAAGAGGTTGTCCAGCGTCGTGCTCATGATCGACGCATCGGTCTCGGCCTCTTCTGGATCAGCGTCCATGAAGATCTGCATCAACAGGCCGCCACAGCGAACGATGTCTTGGTGACGCAGGGGCTCTTTCTTGATCGCGCGACCGTTGAGCAGGGTTCCGTAACTTGAACCCAAGTCTTCGACCTCATAGTTGCCGTCGGGCAAGCGACGCAGCGCTGCATGATGGCGCGAGGTTCGACGATCGTCACTTCGCAGAGAGTTGTCTTTGGCACGACCGATGCGCAGCGGCTGACTTCCAAGACGCAAGTCCAAGATCAGCCCTTCCTCAGTCGAGATCGAGAGACGCGCGGGCATGGGGTCATGATAGCGTGAAATCAAACTGCCTCGCATCTAGGAGAAATCACGTGCGAATCCTGCGGATCGACCATGTCGCACTCGCAACCCCAGACATCGACACGGCCCTGCCCTTGTGGCTGGATGTGCTGGGCTTGTCGGCGGGCCCTCGCGAGTATGTGCCGACCCAGCTGACCGAAGCGGCGTTTGTCCTGACGCCGGCCCAGGGCGACGCCTGCATTGAGCTGATTGCACCCAAGCCGCGCGGACAAAACGCCGGGCTGGAGAAGTTTCTGGAAAAGCGTGGCGGCTTGCATCACATCGCATTTGCCGTCGACGATCTGCCGGCCGCTCTCGACGAACTAGCGACCCGTGGCGTGCCCCTGATCGATCGTCATCCACGTCCCGGAGCGCGAGGTCACCACGTGGCCTTTCTGCATCCCAAGGCGATGGGCGGCGTGCTGGTCGAGCTCGTCTCTGCCTGATCATCGCGCGCCCTTGCACCGCGCAATCCGCGCGGTACTTGCAGGCGCAAGCAAGCACAAACGAGTCGGGTCGTTTCGCCCCAAGCCGCAGTGAAGTTTGCGTAACATCAAGCTGTGCAAAAAGGTTCTGGTAGCGGCAAGCCGGAAGGGCCAACATCGCGCCAGCCTGGCGGGCAACCCACGGACACGCAGAGCCCAAGGCGGCCCACCGCGGGCAGCCCGGGTCTGCTGAGCTCGGAGCCGACGCAGAACCTGAAGGTGCCTCGGGTCGATGTGCACGGCGCGTTCGATGATGTCGAGACCCACGATCACGATGCCGATGCCGCGCAGGTCGATGCCGACTGGCTGCAGGAATCCGCCGATGCCGACGAAGCGGTCGAAGCCGACGAAGATGCGTTGTCGGAAGATGCGCTGTCGGAAGATGTGGACGTCGAAGAAGAGGCCGACCTGGCTGATCTGGTCGAGCCCGAGGACTCGGCGCTGGAAGTGCTGGATCCCATCGCCCCTGAGCCGAGTACGCGGGTAGATGTCAGTGATGCGGTGCTTGAAGAGATCAGCCTGCCCAAGCACCTAGCGAAGACGGCCGCGGCTGCGGCCTATCAGCCGCTCGTCGAGCCGCTATTCGACAACCACCCCACGCAGCAGGCACCGGAAGATCTGCGAGCCGCGCTGCTCAAGCGCACGCCGTCGATGCAGAGCAAGCGCATCGCGGTCGTTGAACCAAGCGCGGGCCCCACGAAAGCCCAAGCAACAGCGGCAGCGCCGCAGCGCACAGCAGCGCCGGAACGCGCCCAGGCGCCCGAGCGCGCGCCGACGAAAGAACCAAGCCAGCCTGCGCGTAGCCAGGCTCGCACGGACGATGCAAGCCACCGCGCAGCCGCACCGGCAACAACTGGACAAGCGACCCAAACGCCAGCGGCCAAACCGGTCGATCCTGCATCGCCAGCGTCAGGCACCAAGCCCGCTGGGCTGACGGCCAAGAAGTCCATCGCATCGCCAAGCGGCACCGATGCAGCCAGCAAAGCGCAGCCCGCAAAGCCCGCACCGGATCAGGTCGCGCAGGCAGGCGCGCAGAAGACAGGGCCTGAGCCATCCACCAAGCTATCGGCAAAACCAGAAGTCGCCGCGAGCCCTCGAAGCGCGACCGCCGTGGGACCGCTGGATACGCCGATCAAGCCGACCGCGATCAAAAGCGGTGGCCCCGAAGTCGCTCGCGGGGCCGATGGAAAGAAGCCGGCGTTCGAGGCGGCCAAGCCCAGCGTCAAAGCCGGCGCTTCGCCCGAGCCAGCGCGGGTCGATCCAGCCAGCAAAGCGGTCCCTGCAGCAGCGGTTCTTGCAAAGCCAGATCCAGCGGCCAAAGCGATCCTGCCAAGCACATCGCCCGCAGCGCCGCAGCTTGGGGCCCGCGATGTCACGCTGTTTGAAGTCAGTCGCGATCCCCCCCCGGTTGTGGCAGTGCCCAAGCTGGGCGCAAACAACGCCACCATTTTGGCCACCGCTCCGGTGCTGCCGACAACCGCGGCGTCGGCAAGCAAGCCAGCGGCCGCATCAACATCTGCATCGACATCTGCATCGACATCTGCATCGACGTCTGGCCCGGCCGTCAGCAAGGTGCCAGCCGCGATCAGTGTTGCGGTTCCCGCTTCGCTTCTGAAAAAGGATCTGGCGCCTACTCGCAGCACGAGCGATCGGGCTTCTGCGGAACCGCGCACGGGCGCGCATCTGCCAAGCGGCGCCACCTTCGTGCTGCCTTCTGCCAAAGAGGAGACACAGCCCGCGGCGGCCCAGCGAAAGATCGTGGTGCCAGCCGATCGAGCGCTTGCGCTCCGTCAGCCGGAAGCCGGTGCAGGATCCACGCATGGTGGTGGCGGTCGCGATTCGGGAGGCGGCAAAGAGCCACCGGGCTCTGGCGAGCCGCCGCAGGAAGCGCTGCGTCGCAGCATCGAACAGCGCGTGGTTCAGCGCGCGCGCGACTTCACGCTGCCTGCACTTCTGGATGTGCTGGCTCTGCTGGACTACCGACCGGACGAGATCGAGTTCGCTG
>JAYRFD010000052.1:0-1711 GCA_041908565.1 Polyangia bacterium
CACGGCACGACGTTGTCCAAGGCCCAGCGCCCGGCTGAAAAACAGTTGCAGGCTTCCTTGCCGCTGGTCGCGCCCGGCACCGGCGGGATGTAGCCCTCGCACGGACCCCAGACCGCGCCGAATTCGCCGTTCTGCATGCAGGTGGCGACGCCGTCGCGGCAGATGCCCAGGTTGCGGTTCTTGCGCAGGCCCGGCCAGCAAGCGGCCGTGTCGCCGATCTTGCTGCACGGGCAGCCCTGGCGGTTTTTGTCGTCGGGACAGTCGGGCGTTCCGCCGGGCGGCATCGGATCGGGCTTGGGATTGCCGTCGAAGCCGCAGACCATGGGCGGTGGATCCTGGGCCCAAAACGCATCGGGATCGAAGCCCATGTCGCGCGGGCGAGGCCCCGAGCCATCGCTGCCCTCTCCGCCGTCGTCCATTTCGCCGTTTCCAGCGAAGCGGGTTGAACATGCGACGACGATCAGCGCCGAAAGCAGCGCGACGCTGGAAAAGGCCAAAACACGACCCAAGACACGACCGACGATTGAGCGCATGCGCGCACTATATCCACCGCGGCCCCGGTTTGTGCAAGCAGGGCGTCGACGCCATCGGGCGGTCGCTGTCTCGTCTATTTTCCGGTGAAGCTGGCGGCGCGCCGTTCGAAGAACGCGGCGATGCCTTCGCGCACATCCTGGGACTTGCCCAGGGCGGCTTGCGCTGCGGCTTCCCACTCGATCTGGCTCTGCAGATCAGTGCTCATGGCGCGCTGCAGGCTGCGCTTGCTGGCGGCCAGCGCCAGGGGAGGCCCCGCCGCAATGCGCAGGCACAGGGCTTCGGCCTGGCCAGCCAGCGCGTCAGCGGCCACCACGCGATGGACCAGACCGCAGGCTTGAGCCTGCGTGCCGCTTAGCACCTCGGCGCACAAAAGAAGCTCAGCGGCGCGCGTGGGGCCGACGACGCGCGGCAACAGCCAGCTAATTCCAAAATCGGCGGACAGACCGACGCGATGGAAGACGGCGCCCAAGCTGGCGGTATCGGCGGCGATGCGCAGGTCACAGGCCAAGGCCAAGGCCAGGCCGGCCCCCATGCACGGACCTTCGATGGCGGCGACCACCGGGCGGTCCAGATCGACGATCTGCCGAATGACCTGGGCATCGCGCACAAGCTGCTGCGTACGAACGGCAAGCGGCCACTCCAATCGTTCGGGCATGCTGGACAGGTCGCCGCCCGACGAAAACGCGCCGCCGGTCCCGCGCAAAAGCACCACGCGCACGCTGGCATCCGCTGCGATCTGGTGCAGCGCCTGCGACAAGGCCTGCCATTCTTCTGGACCCAAGGCGTTCTTGCGCTGCGGTCGATTGAGGGTCAGCGTGGCGACGCGTCCATCGCTCAAGGTTCCACGCAGCACCGTCTGAATCGTTGTTGTTTCGGGCGTTGCTTCGCGAGTTGCTTTGGGCATTGCTTCAGACATGGCGCCCTCCGGCGGAGGGGGCTGGCGCGGGGGCGGCTGATTCGCCATCGGCATTAAGCGCCGCAAAGGCCGGACGCAGCTTGTCGAAGGTGGCGGCCATGTGCTCGCTGAGCACCTTCACATCGCCGACCACGGGCATGAAGTTGGTGTCGCCATTCCAGCGCGGCACGATGTGAAAATGCGCGTGCTGATCGATGCCGGCTCCAGCGACGCGGCCCAGGTTCATGCCCAGGTTGCAGCCGTGTGCGCGTAGCTCGCGCG
>JAYRFD010000053.1:0-3079 GCA_041908565.1 Polyangia bacterium
GCGGCGAGAAGCGAGAGTGGCGGCAACGCGCGCTTGATGGTGGCGGCCGCGGGAAACTCGGGCACCGACGACATTCACGCCAGCGGCCGCATGCTGGACGGCACGCACGACATCGCCATCAAGGTCGACCCGGCCAGCAGCATCGCCGGCAAGACCTCGATCGTCCTGGAGATTTATTACGAAGCCGCCGCCCCGCACACGACGGGCGGCACCCCCGAGCTTGTGGTCGAGCTTCTGTCCCCCGGCAACCGCGTGCTGCGCGTGCCGGTCGGCGAGAGCAACCAGGGGCGCTTCCCCGGCGAGGGCGATGCCATCATCGACAACGGGGACACGACCGCGCCGACGGTAAGCGGCCCCACCCCACTGCGCGGCGGCTTCGTCCTTCTGACATCCGAGACCGATACCACGCCGATCAAAAGCGGCACCTGGACGCTGCGCCTGTCGGGCCGCACGCTGCGCTACGACGTGTGGATGTCTGATGTCTCGCCAGAAGTCAGCGCGCGCCTGGCCAGCCACCTGGATCCCGACGGCTTTATCGAGATCCCGGCGGCGGCGCGGGCGGCGATCAGCGTGGGGGCGTATCGCAGCCGCCTGGACTGGCTGCGGCCCAGCGGGGCCAAGGTCAACTACGATCGAGAGCTGGATCGGGTGGCGCCGTTTTCGTCGGCGGGTCCAACGCGCGATGGGCGCTTTGCGCCGGATATCTTGGCTCCGGGCGAATTCGTCGCGTCTTCGCTGTCGCCGGATGCGATGCCGGGCATGCCGCGATCGGTGTTCAACACGGGCGAAGCGCCCGACTATCTTTTGGCCGATGACGGCGTGCATGCTCTTTTGCGCGGGACCTCGCAGGCGACGCCGCATGTCAGCGGCGGCTTGGCTTTGCTTTTGCAGCTACGCCCAGACCTGAGCATCGAACAAGCCCGCGAGCTTCTGCGCACGACGGGACGGACCGACTTGGCGCTGCCCTCGTACGGGCCGCGGCGCGGCTTTGGTCTGCTGGATCTGGTGGCGGCGCTGACCGCGCTGCGCGGCAGTCCCGACGGGCAAGGGGCGGTTTCGGCCCTGCAGTCGGATCTGGGCAGCAGCGCCGATCGGCTGACTCCAGGGTATGGCGAGGCCGTCATCACGGTGACGCCGCGGGATCCGCGTGGCATTCCGATGGGGGCGGGACACAACGTCCAGATCGAAAGCGATGCCGGGACTTGGCTGGGTCCGGTCCGCTATGTCGGTGTGCCCGGCGATCCCTTCGGTCGCTATGAACGCACGCTGCGGGCCAGCGCAGTGCGCGGCACGATCGCCACGGTGACGGCGCGCATCGACGGAGTCGCGCTGCAGCGACGCGTCACCCTGCACTTTGTCGCCGACCCCGCCTTCATCGGCGCACCGTTTGTCCTGGCCGGCTGCAGCCTGGCGCCGGCATCGACCGGCCCACTGCATCGCGCATCGGTCGCCTGGGTCCTGTTGTTCGGGCTCTTGGGTCTTGCGCTGCGCCGAACCGGAAGAGGCCTGCAAATGAGGCTGCAGCTGCCCCTTGCGCGCTTTACTGCACGGCGACGGCACCCGCTGTCCCGAGAGCTTTTTCCTCGCCGGGGTCTTCGAGGAAAAACTCTCGGGGCGGCCATCGCCTTTGTCAGCGCAAGGACAGCCCTATTTTGCAAACAGCGTCTAGGACGGGTTCTGCACACGAGCCCCTTCGCCAAGAAGTACGAAGGCTGGGGCCGCAGCGGACTCTTTTTTCGAGACGTGCAACGGATCGAAAAAGGAGTTCGCGTCCGCGGGGGCCCCAGCCGTGCAGCACAACGCGCGGTGGGCGTTCAAAGCTTCTTTTGCACATGCCTTTTGCAGCGATCGCGCCGGACGGTGCGGGCCTTGGATGGAGGCGGCGGGCGCGTGGTGCGTTCGGTGGCGGGGTGGACGCTGATTCTGACGGGCGTGCTGGCTTCGCTGGGTGGGTCGGCCTGTTCGTCGGGTCCTGGGCTGGCCAAAGAAGGCAGCGACACCAGCAGTACAGCGGCAGCGGACGCGCCCCGCGGACCGGCGGGCAAGGTGCGCTTTCCCGTCGGCGGAGACTATTACTGGGCGGCATCCGGTCCGCTGTCGGCGCTGTCGATCCGCATCTTTTTGTCTGGCCAGTACGCCGATATCTACGACGGCGCCACGCTGGTGGGGCGGTCGTCGATCTGCAGCGGTCGGCGCAGCCATCGCACGCCCAGCGGTCCGTTTACGGTGCTGGAAAAAATCGCCGAGCACGTATCGAACCGCTATGGCGACTACGTCGACGAAAACGGCAGCGTGGTGCAGCCGAACATCGACGCGCTGGGCACGCCGGCCCCGCCCGGCAGCAGCTTTCGCGGCACCAAGATGCCGTACTTCCTGCGCATTGTCGGGGGCGTCGGCCTGCACGCCGGTCCCTTGCCAGGCTTTCCCGACTCGCACGGCTGCATTCGCTTTCCCGAGACCATCGCGCAGCGCCTTTTTTCAGCGGCCTCCGTCGGAACGCCGGTACTTATAGAGGACTGAGGGATCTCTGTGATAATTCCCTTTTATGTCGACCTCCTCGATCCTTTCGTACCGGGGCAAGAACGCGCCCGCGAGTCCCATCCGCAAGCTTGAGCCGCTGGCCCGCGCCGCAGCCGAGCGCGGCACCAAGATCTATCACCTGAACATCGGCCAGCCGGACATTCCGACGCCGGCCAGCTTCCTGCAGAAAGCGCGGCTTGAACCGGGCAACGTGCTTTCGTACAGCCCCTCGGTCGGCTTGTACCCGTATCGCAAGGCGCTGGTCGACTACTACCAGGGCATCGGCATGCCCGTCGCTGAACGCGACATCCTGGTGACGACCGGCGGATCGGAAGCGCTGCTGTTTGTGCTGATGGCGCTGTGTGATCCCGGCGACGAAGTCATCACGCCCGAGCCGTACTATCCCAACTACGGCACGTTTTCGATGATGGCGGGGGCCACGCTGCGCACGCTGCCGACCCGCATCGAAGATGGCTTCCGCCTGCCGCCTCCGTCGGCGTTTGCGGCGGCGATCACGCCACGCACGCGCGCCATCTTGCTGTGCAATCCATCCAACCCC
>JAYRFD010000054.1:0-6118 GCA_041908565.1 Polyangia bacterium
CTGTACGAAAAGGGCCTGATCGCGGCCGGCGATGGCAACGTGTCGGTCAAGCTGGATGCCGAGCGTGTGCTGGTGACGCCGTCCGGCTTTCACAAAGGCTTCATCAAGCCCGACGACCTGATCATCACCGACCTGCAGGGGCGACGAATCAAGGGTGCGCACAAGCCGTCGTCGGAATTCCTGATGCACCAGCAGTGCTATGCCGAGCGACCGGACATCCACGCCGTCGTGCATGCGCACCCGCCGATGACGGTGGCCTTGGCCCTGGCTGGCGTGACCCTGTCGCAGTGCGTGCTGTCCGAGACCTGTCTGCTTTTGGGTCCGATCCTGACGGCTCCGTATTCGACGCCGACGACGGAAGAGGTGCCGCGGGTGCTGCAGCCCTATCTGCGACAAGCCAACGCCGTCGTCTTGGACCGCCATGGCGCGCTGACCCTGGGTCGCACGCTCGACGAAGCTTGGCATCGCATGGAAGCCATCGAGCACGCCGCCAAGATCACACAGGCGGCACGCGCCATCGGCCCCGTGGCTCCGCTGCCGGCGCCGGAAGTCGAAAAGCTGCAGAGGCTGGCCCATCAGCTGGGCATCCCGCGCCCGCCGGATCCCTGCACGCTGTGCAATGCCTGCCCGCACGGTCGTGGAGGCCCGCAGAAGGGCTCGTCCTGTTCGTGTTCCGGGGGCTCGGCGGCGTGTACATGCGCAGGATCCTGTGGGGGCTCCACGCGCGCCGCTGCGACAACCGCAACAAGCAAAACAACCGCGACGACTGCACACGCAGCGACGGCTGCGTCCGTTGAAAAGCTCAGTGAACAGACACTGCTGGAAGCGGTCTTGGCTCGACTGCGCACCTAAGGTCGAACCCCAGAGCCACGTCCTGATACCACGGGGCGGTTTTCGGTCGCACGCCGACGCATCCAGCGGGGGAGCTGAAGCGATATAGTGTGCCGGGGGGTTCTGTCGGATGACCGACTTTCTGGCTTTGGACACGCACGCGTATCGGGTCGAAGACGACCTGCTGTTCCTGCGCTATCAAGGGGTGCTGACTCCCGCGCATGCCGCGCAGATCATGAAGCTCGTGCAAAAGGTGCGATCCACCTGGGGTCGCGTGCTGGTGCTGACCGACTCTTCGCGCGGAGCCGCCCTGCCGCCCGAGACGCGCAAGGCGTTTATGGATGCGTTGACGCCCGAGACGCGGATGGACTACCAGGCGGTCTTTGGCATGGCCGCGCCGGTGCGTGTGATGGCGATGCTGCTAACGCGGGCGGCTCGCTTGATGGGTCGCTCGCAGATCGAGATCGAATTCTTCGCCCACGAAGCCGAGGCACGCGCCTATCTGCAGGCCAAGCGCACGCTGCTGCTGTCGCGACACGGGCAGCAGCCAGCGCCGTAGCGATCACGCATCCGTCTTGCGCCGTGCCAGTCGCAGACCCAGCCAGACTCCGCTGGCCGTCGACAGGCTGACAAACACGAACATGCCGACGACCGCCGCTGCGATCCACCAAGCGGATCGTTCTGGGGATGCTCCGATGCTGCGCAGCTGCGCCGACAGATCCTGCATCGGTGGCACCAGCTGACCAGTCGTGGCCAAGGGCGCCTGCAGCTTGGCGACCTGCTCCATCGGATCTTTGAGCTGCTGCAGGCCGTTCATCGGATCGCGAAGCTCCGCGACGCGCGACATCGCCTGTTCCAAGCCGGCCAGGCGAACCATGGGTTCACGCAGATCGCTCAAGCGCGACATCGCCGGTCCCAGCGCCGCCGTCTTTTCCATCTGCGTCTTCAGAGCGGCCATCTCGGTGCGCATCGCGATCAGCTCTTGGTTCATGGACAGCATCGGATCGCGCAGGGCCGCGGCGCCGTCCAAGCTGCTTTTGGTTTCGCGAATGGCGGTGGTCGTCGCGGCCATGGCGGGGACGGTCTTTTCGCCCAGCTCGTGATTGGCCTGGGAAATGGCTTGGCCGGCCCGTCGCAGCTCGACGTTGGTCTCGCTAAGCCCCTTCTGCGTGCGGGAAAGCTCGTCGCGCAGCTCAAAGAAGACGCAGCCAGAAAACGACACACAGGTCGCAATCACTAAGGCGCAGCGCAGCGCCTTCACGATCGACCCGCGGCCAAATCGACCGCTGTTCCGACGGAAAACCAGCAAGCGCAGGCGGCGCAGGCGTGGCGGTGACTCGTGTGACATCGGTCCGTTCCCCCAACATGCGGCGCCGACCCTGCCCTGCGGGCCGCGCGCTGCTGCAGCATTGTCGCACAACCGTCGCCTCGACGCAGACATCGCGACAGGCCGGCGGTGCGGCCAGAAACTTGCCCTCTTTCACCAGTCGGGTACCAACAGAACATGACGCAACGCATCCTTATCACAGGGGCAAATCGCGGGATCGGGCTTGAGCTGACGCGGCAGTACGTGGCCACCGGAGCGCAGATCTTTGCCGCCGCCCGTCAGCCGGCCCAAGGTGACCTGCGAACGCTGGCGCAGCAACACCCTGGACAGATCTCGCTTTTGACGTTGGATGTCCAAGACGATGAACAGCTGCAAGGTGCCGTCGCTGCGGTGCGAGCGCAGGTGTCGGGCCTGGATGTGCTGATCAACAACGCCGGCGTGAACCTGCGCGGGCTTAGCCTGGGCAGCTACTCGCGCGCGGTCATGCTGGACACGCTGCATACCAACGCCGTCGCTCCGGTGCTGATTGGTCAGGCGTTCTTGGGCCTCTTGCGCAAGGGCAGTCGACCGCGCCTGGTGCATATCAGCTCGCAAGTGGGTTCGTTTACTTGGAACACGCATGGCCGATCGCCGCTGTACGCCGCCAGCAAGGCCGCGCTGAACATGTACACGCGCTGCATCTCGCTGGAAGCTCCGGACGTGATCACCGTCGCGATTCACCCAGGCTGGGTGCAGACCGATATGGGCGGACCCAGCGCGCCGCTTGGCGTGGCCGACGCCGTGGCGCAGATCCGCGCGGTGATCGACACGCTGGGTCCCCAAGACAACGGTCACTTCAAGAACTACGACGGGCGACCGCATCCCTGGTAGGTCCAAGTCAGGCCCGCCGTCCGCAAATGTGCCGTTGACTTCACGGCGCAAAACCGAGTATCAACATCGTTCCGTTTCCTTCTGGTGAACCGCTCGCTGCCTGGCTGTCGACCGGTCGCCAAATGCTGGGAAGGAAGGAGGTGTGCGCTCACATGATCGGAAAACCACTCGAGGTCGAAGTCCGGGACAACCTGGAAAAGGCCATGAAGATCCTCAAGCAGAAGATGTCGAAGGAAGGCATCCTGCAAGAGGTCAAGCGCCGCCGCTTCTATGAGAAGCCCAGCGTCAAGCGCAAGCGCAAGATGCGCGAAGCACGCAAGCGCCGCCGTCGCGAAATGAAACGCCGCGGCATGAACTCGGCCCGCTAGAACGCAGCGGGCTGTCCGCGCTCCCTCCTTCACATTCCCGCCGTGCTGCGGCGTGGATCACTGCACAATACGTGCATGAAGCCGCAGCCCCCCTCTCCACTTTCACCGTCGACCTTGCTGCTCTCGTCTATGGGAGTCAGCACGGATCCGTCTGCGCCCAGCATGCCCCTGCCCAACGTCCCGCCGCTTTACCAAAGCGTCGGTTACGAGCTAACGGATCTGGCCGCGCTTGAACAAGCGGTCGCCGGTCAGCGACACCTGTACGTGCGGCACGGAGCCCCGAATGAAGAAGCGGCGGCTCGCCTGCTGGCACAGCTTGAAGCGCGTGGCGGCCCCGCCGATCTGCAGGTCGAAGCGACGCTGTTGTCGTCGGGCATGGCGGCCATCGAAGCGGCGGTGATGGCCGTTCTGGACGAACGACGTGTGCACAGCCGCGATCGGGCCCCTTTGGTCGTCATGGCATCGCCGATCTACAGCGCCGCGCGGTCGCTTTTGTGTTCGCTGGCCAACCGCGGCCTGATGACGCTGCACGAGCTGGAAGTTCCCGACACCGCCGCCGTCGCTGCCATCGCCCAGCGCGAGCCGATCGCGCTGATCTATTGCGAGGTGCTGACCAACCCCCGCCTGCGCGTTCCCGATCTGCCGGCCTTGGCTGCGCTGGCCAACCAGCACCAGGCCACGCTGCTGGTCGACGCGACGCTGGCGACGCCTCTTCTGTGTCGACCGCTGGCCTTGGGTGCGCACTTGGTCGTGCACTCTGCGACGAAGTTTTTGGGCGGACACGGCGACCTGTGTGCGGGCGTCGTCGCCGGCAAGCCCGACCTGATCGATCGCGTGCGGGCCCACCGACAGCTTCATGGCAGCATCCTCGATCCCTTTGCCGCCTGGCTTCTGCAGCGCAGCCTGCGCACGCTGGACGTTCGGCTGAGCCGGCAGACTGACAACGCCACGGCCCTGGCCCACTTCCTGTCCGATCACAGTGAACGCCTGGGCATTCGCGAGGTCATCTACCCCGGCTTGCCCAATCACCCGGATCATGCGCTGGCCGGACGGCTGCTCGATCGCCCGGGGGCCATGCTGGCCTTTACCCTGAAGACCCCCGAAGCCGCCCGTCGAGTCTTCGAGCGCGTGCGCCTATGGCGACGGGTCGCATCCTTGGGCGATGTCGAGTCGCTGATCATGTATCCCGCCGCCACGTGGAGCCGATCGCTGTCGCCAAAAGAGCTGGCCCGCTTTGGCATTGCTCCCGGCCTGCTGCGCTTGTCCGTCGGACTGGAAGACATCCGCGACCTGCGCAGCGACCTGGAAGCGGCTCTGCTGCCAGACTAAGCGCCGCCGTCATCCCACCCGACCCGCGCGGTCCACACGCGATCTGGCTGAAACTCTCTCTGTTCGGCGGGCCAGCTTCGGCAGTATGATGGGACAGGCTCTGTCTTGCCCCCATTGCCAGACCCTATAGAGGAGATATCGCGATGACGTCGCGTCGAGGCCTGTTCCACTGCTTTGGCTCTGTTCTGCTTGCCCTTGGCCTGTCTGCCTGCAGCGATCCGACCGGCCTAGAGCTGATCCCCGCCGCCACCTTAAGCTGCGAAGGGGAAGAACCGCTCTCGGCGCAGAAGCAGGCCAGCGCATCCATGCTGCCGGGCCGCGTCTGTGGCGCCTGTCACCGCGCCGGTGGGCAAGCCGCCAACTCACCCTGGACGCTGTCCGGCACCGTCTACGGCACCAAGGACGGAGCCTGCAACAGCGGTGGTCTGGCCGGCATCACCGTCGAGGTCACCTATGCCAAGGACGACCCCAAGGGCCAGTATGTAGTCGATCAGATTCAGCCCGGCGGCATCATCAAGTCGAACGAGTCCGGGAACTTCTATTCGACGCAGCGCTTCGTGTCGCCGATGAAGATTCGCATCTACGAAGGCACCCCCGAAAACCCGATGCGCCAAGCGCAGATGATCAAGCTGGTCGGCGTCGACGACAACGGAGCCCCAACCACCGTCGACTGCAACGCCTGCCACTATCCGAACAGCCCGCAGCTACCCGGCAACTCCTTCGGGCGCATCTTCCTGCAGTAAGCCCGTCCCCCGTCCCCTTTTTCTGCCCACCAATTTTTTTTGACACCCCGCCTTCGAGCGTGGTAGTTACCCTTTCCTCCGACGGGTGCATAGCTCAGTTGGTTAGAGCGCAGCCCTGATAAGGCTGAGGTCCCTGGTTCGAATCCAGGTGCACCCACCCCGTCCTCGTGCAGCAGCCTCGGTCCCCGCTTCGATCTGGCTGTTGCAGTCCGCAGGTGGGGGGGATTTCCCCACCCCCTGGCTGAAGTCTCTCAGCGCCGCCCGTCCTTCTCCGATCCTTTTCTCGCCGCTCAGCACGCAGCAGCCAGCCCGGCAGGGGTCTGCATCCCGCCAAACGAAGCCGGTGCGAAGGTTGCATAGCTCATCGCCTTATGGAGTCTTCAATGTCTCGTCCTGCCCGCCGCAAAGTCGCTCTGTTCGCTGACGGCGGCTTCCTTGCCCACGCCACTCGGGTGCTCGAGGTGGGCCGCGCACTGCAGCGCTTGGGATATGAAATCGTCTTCTGCTCGACGGGGCCGTACACCCGCTTGATGCGTGAAGCCGGGTTCGCAGTGCACCCGGTCTATACCGAGGACCGCGAAGTCACCCTGGGTCTTGCCCGCCGAGCCGGCTTGGTGAACCTGTCGTGGTGGCGCGAGTGCGCCGAAAAA
>JAYRFD010000055.1:0-4650 GCA_041908565.1 Polyangia bacterium
GATCACCGCGTCGACATCTATGCCGCGGGCGCGACGCTGTACCTGGCGCTGACCGGCGCCATGCCGCACGGCCTGACGGAAAAGAACATCGTTCGGCAGATGCGCAAGCAGCTAACGCAGCCCCTGCGGCCCATCAAAGAGCTGGCTCCTGGCCTGCCGGACTCGCTGGCTCAGCTGATCATGCTTTCGCTGGCCCGCGAGCCCGCGCTGCGACCGTCCTTGGGCGACCTGCAGGCCGAGCTACTGCGCCATACCGACCACGCCGCCAGCGCCCCCGCCGCCCCGGTCCCCCCCAGTGACAAGCGCGCGCTGGAGCTTTCCGACACGCTGACCGGAACACCCCTTTCGCCCGCAGATCTCGTCGCCAATCCAAGCGCCCCAGCCAACAAAAGCTGAAGCGCAGCGGCGACCCGATCGCCCATCGCGGCACCCGATCGCGCCGCATTTTCCCCGCCACGAAAATTTCTAACTTGCGCGCCCGCGGACCGCGGTGGCGATGGTACGCTTTTTAAAGTCCGTGGACGACGTGAGCGAGCAAGTCAACGTGCAGCAGGGTGTGGCGCAGCGCCTGGGTGGACGCATGCACCGACGCCATCGAGAGCTGGCCGAGCCGCCACTTCGTCGCCGGATGCTCTTTGCGTCGCGCTAGCGGACGCGCAATGGAAGGAAGGCGATGAGCAAGCCCACACCCCCGAGCCCCCCTGACCCCGACCCCGAAATAGGCCCGCCACGGTCGCCGCGGATTCCTGGGATCCGACGGCAAGCTCTCTCTGACTCACTGCCGATTGGCTGCGCTGCAGCCGCCCGAAACGATCGCCAAAGCGATCGTGTCCGCATCATTGTCTTTCCTGCGCTTTCGCACGCGCCGCATCGCGCACGCGCCGCACGAAGCGCCCCGCTCGACTCACCCGCACCCCACCTGATCGACGTCCGCGCTCAGCGCGCCAAGCTGCGCCCAAGCGGATCTCGTGCCGCCTGCAGCCTGGATCGGACGGGCGCACTCTGATGATTTATTTATATATTTTAGTCTTTGCACTAATGGCCATCCCGTATGGTCTTAGCAGCGCAATCATTACGGTTATCATCCCGTACCGAATGCGGGCTGCTGGGCATCCGGTCGAGGAAATTGGGCTCTTCTTCTCTCTGCTAATGGCGCCAGCCTATTTGCAGTTTCTGTATTCGCCGATTGCCGACTGGCGATACAGCAAGCGCACATGGATTGTGATCAGCGCCATCGTCTGCGCTGTCTGTTTTGCCCTGCCGGAATACTGGGCAAGCAGCCATCCCTATACCCCGTTCATTTTGGCCATCGTGCTATTGGGGCAGATCGCCTCGGGCATTCTGATGACCAGCGTCAGTTCCCTGGTCGTCCTGTTTTTCACGGGAGCGGCCCGCGCTCGCGCCGCGTCATGGGAATGGGCTGGGTCGGTCCTGGGCAGCCTACTTGGGGCCGAGCTAGCCCTGCGACCCACCGACGGCAGCGGCACGCTAAGCAACGCCCTGTGCTTCGGTCTTTTGTCGATCCTGCCGGGCTTGCTGGTCCTGCTGATCAAGCCAATCAAGCCGCCGCCCACCCCCAGCGCCGACAGTCGGCGCCTGCTGGGCGACGAGCTTCAGCACATGCGCCAAGATCCACGCTTCTGGATCACGCTCTTGCTTTCGATCTCGCCAAGCTGCGCCGCCGGGCTGATGGGTCTGTTTTCGGCGCTGGCCCCCGACTTCCACGCCAGTGCCAGACACGTCGCCATGGCCAACGGCACCGTCGGATCGCTGACCATGGTGCTGGGCACCATGCTGGCCGGCTGCCTAAGCCTGAAGGCCGACCGCCGCACGCTGTACGTCGCCTGCTCGGCCAGCTTGTCGATGGTCGCCACGTCGATGGCCTTCCTGCCGCACTCGTCCACCATCTACCTGGGCGGAGTCTTAATTTATAGTTTTATCTGCGGAATTTCCTATGGCCTATTCAATGCAATGGTCATTGAACTGCTGGACGGAAATCCACGATATGCGGCAACCAAATACAGTTTCTTTTTGTCGATATCAAACCTGCCGGTGGCCTACGTCGCATTTATCGATAGCCGCCTGCACCACCAGTTTGGGGCGCGATCGGTCTTCTTGACCGATGCCTTGTTCAACATCGCCGGTATCGCCATGTGGGCCCTGCTGTGGCGTCAGCTGCAGCAGCGCCAGTCCGCGCAGTCCCCGGCCCCGGCCCCCGCGCTCGCAGACTGAGGATAGTCTCTCGGGCAGCGGGGCGGTTTGTGCCATGCTTCGGGCATGGCGATTCGCAAACGTCGCGTCCTTTTGGCAGGTCTGACAGTGGCTGCGCTGTGGGTGCCACTGTTTCGTCCCTCCGTCGATCCGCAGGGCAGCGATCCGTACTTTGAAGCGCTGCAGCAGGCCCTGGCCGCGCGCGGTCTGCAGCGGCCGGTCGCGGTGCTCGATCTCGATCGCGTCGACGGCAACCTGGCGCAGATCCGCAGCGTGCTGGGGGCCGATGCGCAGTACCGCGCCACCACCAAGTCGCTGCCCTCGTATCAGCTTCTGCAGCACGTCCTGTCGGCGATGGGATCGAACCGCGTGATGGAATTCCACGCGCCGTACCTGCGTCCGCTGATCGAAAGCTGGACTCCAAGCGATGCGACTGGCAAGGTCGGCCCGACGGGGCTGGACATCCTGTTGTGCAAGCCCTTGCCCAAGACCGAAGTCGACGCGTTTTATGCCAACCCACCGCCCGCCGACAAGCTGGCGGCCACCCGCCTGCGCTGGCTGGTCGATCACGAAGCGCGCTTGGCCGACTACCTTGCGATCGCGCAGAGCCGCGGCCTGACCCTGGACATCGCCATCGAACTAGACGTCGGGCTGCACCGCGGCGGCGTGCCCAACCACGACGCGCTGCGCCGCATGATGGACACCATCGTCGCCCACCCGGCACAGCTACGCTTCGCGGGCATCATGGGCTACGAAGGGCACGTGCCGTATGCTCCGCCGCTGGGTCGGTCGACGGCCGGTGCGCAAGCCAAGGCGTTTTCCGACGCGCAGCAGGCGCTTTCGGCCGGCGTCGATTTTCTGCGCCGCCACTATCCGACGCAGGCCGGTGCCGATCTTCTGGTCAACTCGGGCGGCAGCAAGACCTTCCCGCGCTTTCGAAAAGACGGGCGCTGGGCCAGCCCCGCCAACGAGCTAGCGATTGGCTCTGCCGTCGTCAAACCGTCAGACTTCGACACCGATCTGTTGGCCGCGCTGCAGCCGGCCCTGTTCATCGCCGAGCCGGTGCTGAAGCGAAGCTCGCCCGGTCCCCTGCCCCACGCCGAGTGGATCGGTGCGCTGTGGGCCTGGTGGAATCGCAACCGCCGCGACGCCGTATTCGTCTATGGCGGAGGCTGGGACGTAACGCCGGTCTATCCCAAGGGTCTGCACAGCAACCCGCTTTACAACACGCGACCCGCCGACAATCGCATCCCCAACCAGACGCTGCTAAACGTCGCGGCCAGCCATCCGATCCAGCCCGGCGACTTCGTGTTCTATCGCCCCCTGCAGGGCGACCTGATCGTGCAGTTCGAAGAGGTCCAGCTGATCCGCAGCGGCCAAGTCGTCGGCACCCTGCGCCCCTTTGCGCGCCGTCTGTAAGCGGCGGCATTTAAGTCCAAAGCGACTTATGCATCAACACAAACAAAAACACTTTGTGTTTGTGTTTATCAATTAAATCACCCAGCCGCCCCCCGAGCTTTGCTACTCAGGCCTAGGGTGAAGGAACGGTGCCGACGGGGGCGGCTGGTACGGTCTCGCCGGCGGGGCTGCCGCTGGTGTCGGGCTTGGGGGCGTCGGCGGCCTTGGCAGCGATGCCCAGGATCTGCTTGGCCTCGGGAGAGCTGACGATCTCGGCTTCCAGCGCCGGGTATTCGCGGAACTTCACCTGCCGACGCAGGCCGATCAGCGTCTGCTGCGGCAGCTTTTTCGACGCCAGGTTGGCGA
Source organism: Polyangia bacterium (assembly GCA_041908565.1). Classification (GTDB taxonomy): domain Bacteria; phylum Myxococcota_A; class Polyangia; order Palsa-1104; family JAEUJZ01; genus JAEUJZ01. Next base: position 3,976 of record JAYRFD010000055.1, read on the forward strand.
TCCAGTCGGGCAGGCTGCCGCCCGGATTGGCGTGGACTTGGTACTCGACCTCGGTCGCTTTGCCGCCGCGTACCGGAGACAGGATCCAGTGCCCGCGAATAAACGGCATGCGCACCACGCCTTTGACCGGCGGTCCTTTGGGGTGCTCGATTCCTTCAAAGGGCAGAACGATGCGGCGGTTTTCAACATCCAGCCGAATCTGGGCCCGGTTGATCGAGTCGCGATCGGCGACGGGCCACGGCGCCTTGGTGCGGTGATAGGCGATCTGCGTGCGCGAGTCGTGGTTCTCTTCGACGACATACGAGCTACTGCAGTCCGACATCCATTCACTGCGATGCGGCGCATCCTGCAGCACGGCCAGCACGCGCGGCAGCGGCGCATCGACCACTCCGCGACCGCGAAATTCCTTCAGGCTGGACCCGGGAACCGTCCTGCGTTCGACCAAGATTCCGTCGCTGTTGCTGACCTTTTCCCAAGGCCCGACGGTTTTTTCTGCGGCCTTTTCGGCGATCTTTTCTGGGACCTTTTCTGCCCCATCGGCAGCCGCCCATGCCGGGCGCACGGCAAGCGATCCCAAGACCACGACGGCAGCGACCAGGGGGCAGACCCAGGTGGCTGCAGAGCTTCGTCCTCTCATTGCGATTTTTCTCCGATGAACAGCACATGAGGATGCAC
>JAYRFD010000056.1:0-2651 GCA_041908565.1 Polyangia bacterium
CATCGTCCTGCTTGTCCATGCACGTGCCATAGACGGTGTTGCAGACCAGCGGCGCGCGGCAGTCGGCGTCGTCTCGGCAGGGCGTCGACGAACCACCGGGGATGCACAGGCCGCTTTGGCACTTGCCGCTTTGGCAGTCGCTGTTGAAGTCGCAGGGATAGTCGTTTTCCAGCGGTCCGCACCACGACTTGGTCGGCAGGCAGCGCATGGTGCCCAGCATGTCCGTGCCGCAGTCGCTGTCGCGGAAGCAATACTCGCCGCGCGCGCGCTTGACCTGACACGTGCGGCCATTGCAGGCCAAGCCCGTGGCGCAGTCGCGATCCGCGCTGCAGGCGCAGCCGATGACCCGCTTGCCGGCTGACAAGGCCAGGCAGTCGGTGCAGGTCCCGGCGGCGGCTCCTTCAGCGACGTCGCAGACAATCAGCCGAGTGTCTTCATCGAAGCGGGTGCACTGGCTGTTCAGGGTGCAGCCACAGCCAATGTCGCCGCCCATGTCCCCCGGCACGCATAGCTCGGAAGTTCGACTGGCCAGGCGCTCGGTCTCTGCACCGCAGCCGCTGCTGCCCAGGACTCCTCCTCCCAGCCCTCCGCCGATGACTGCAACCAAAAGTCCGGTCGTGGCCAGCGCTCGCACGCTTTGCATGGTCTGCTCCTGTGGTTCGCGAGCCGCACTTTAATACGTCTGCCGCGCGCGCAATAGCTTCCCGACGTGTTATGACGCATTCGCTTTTCACGCGGCCCCAACCGTACTGCAGGCCACCGCACAGCCAGGAGCCCTGCCATGACGCACCGCCAACGTCCTGTCCTTCGCCGTCTGCCGGCCTCACGTGGGCCGGTCTTTTGTCCGCTGGCCTTTGGTTCGCCGGCCCATCGTCTGCATCGCCGGTCGATACCGATCGGCTTGGCCTTGGGCCTGCTTGCAAGCCTGCCAGCAAACGATGTATGGGCCGCCGTTTGCACAGTCCCAAGCACCGCCTATTCGACGATCCAGCGGGCGGTAAACGATCCGCTGTGCAGCGAGATTGAGCTCAAGAATCAGGTCTACACCGAGCAGGTCAACATCAACCGTCCCGGCGGCAGCGTCACCCTGCGCGGAGCGGGGGCCGGTCGCACGGTGATTGCCAGCCCCAGCCGTCGCACTCGATCGACGGTATCGACCACCTTCTTGCGCGGCTACACATTCGTCGTGCAGGTCGCGCCGGGCAGCACCGCCACCTTGACCGACCTGACCGTGGACGGCGGCACCAGCATTCGCTGCGGCGAGCCGTACTTCGGCCTGCGCGCGCACAACGCCAGCCTAAGCTTGGATGGAGTCGTGGTCGACAACGTCCGGGGCCGCACCGCCGACTTTGGCTGCGCCAACATCATTGCCGTCGCTGGTACGGCGGAAGGGGCCGGCAGCGCCAAGCTGTCGATCAACCGCGGCACCATCCGCAACTTCCAGCAGTTTGCCGTCCTGGCCCGCGGCATCAGCGCCGAGCTTGCCGTCAAAGACACCGTGATCCGCGGCGCCGGCGAACAGAGCCAGCAAGTCCAGACCGGCATCGAGCTACGCGACGGAGCCAAGGGCCAGATCCAGACCAGCACCGTCCGCGACCTGCGCTACACCGGCGACCCCTGCAAGGGCGTTGGCACTGGCGTCCGCATGAGTGCCGCCGGGATCAGCAAGCTTGCCTCCAGCGTGCTTCTGAACTGCGACCGCGGCGTCGAGCTTGCCAAGAACACCGGTGCCAGCGACGTGGTCGAAAATCGCTTTGTCGAGACCCTGTCTGGCGTCCTGGCCCACGACAGCGGCGCCGGTCTTAGCCACATCATCGGCAACGGCTTTTCCAGCACGCGGCGCAGCACGGCCAGCACCGTGGCCATGTGCTTCGACGAAAGCGGCGATGCCATCGCCGTGCGCAATGAAAAGGACTCGCTGGTGCAGCGGAACAGCGCGGCCGACAGCGCTCGCTGCGCCGTCGAGCTTTTGACCGGCAGCAGCAACTTGGACGTCAGCGAAAATCAGGCCGTGCGCAGCGCCCGCACCGACATCGAAGATCGCGGCACCAGCAATCGGCTCAGCAAGAACCTGTGCCTGAACAGCACGCCAAGCGGACTCTGCAGCGGCAGCCCATAGCCGCCCGACGCAGTCGCGGACCTCTATCGATTATCGCTCGACGTCACGTTCACGACTTCACGGGTCTTGCTTCATCACGTACCACTCACGGTCGCTCGCTTTGCGCCACGCATCCACGCCAACCGCCCGCACGTAGCCGCAGCTGATGGCCGACTAGCTAGCTCAGCCTCCTCATCTGGCCTCGCTTTGCCCTCGAATTGCCCTCTGGCACCGCCGAAACGTAAGCCCCCTGCCAAATTGCAAAGCAGCTTACAAATGCTGCTTGCATTTTGAGACAAGGATGCCCATTTCTTATCCCCTGCCCCACCCCAAGGTGATAATCTAAGCGCCCGGTTCATAGTGCCTTCGTCTCACGCTCGGATGCCTTGAGGGAGCCTAATCACAATGAGTAACGGACGTCACTTTACGCCCCCCACCCCGGCCTTCCGTCCGGTCGACCCGTTTGCGCCGATGCAGCCCCGCGCGGCCGAGCCTGGTCCAGCCAGCCAGACCCCCCAGCCCCTGCCATACCGCCGCCCGCCGGGTCGCGGGG
>JAYRFD010000057.1:0-3618 GCA_041908565.1 Polyangia bacterium
ACGCGCCTGTTCATCGCCGTCAGCGACGGGATTCGTCCAGGCGTGCCCGGTTCTTGGGCCGGCTCGCAAGCGGGGCGCTGGGCACGCCAGCTTGGCGTTGCAGGGCTGGCGTTTCTGTGCGCCTTTCTGCTGGGCTGCGGCGAGTCCTTCGATGGTCCGCCGGAGATCGTGCCGGCCCGCTTGAACACGACGCTCGACTCGTTCACCGTCCTCAAAGATGGCGATGCCATCGACTTGCAGCCGCCGATTCAAGGGGGCTGGGTCCTGTTCGTCGGTGCCGCCGTGCGAAACTTCAGCAGCAGTGGCGGCAGCCTGCTGGGCGAGCTTCGACGGGCCAAGGCCAGCGACGGCAGCCCGCTTAGCCAACCGGGCAGCATCTTGTATTCCGACGAACGCACGGCACCAACCATCGCCCTGCCCGCCGGCTTTGTGCCGCCATCCACGTCTGGCACCGTCGCGTGGCGCCTGACCCAGCCCAACCCCAACGACACCGCAAATATCTCGACCTGTCCGAACCCGCTGGACATCGACATCGCCGACGGCGTCTTCTTTCTGCAGATGACCTATCGCGACAAGCTGGGGCGCAGCGCCACCAGCTATCGCAAGGTCATCCCACGCTGCACCAGCCCCGATCCGCTGGCCATGGCTGACTGCCGCTGCCAGTGCGCCGCCAACTACCTGCCGGAAAAGTGCCTGGTTCGGTAGCGACGCGGGACTCAACCAAGCCGCGGCGCAGTGGCCATCCCCAAGCGGTCGCACAAATCGACCCGAAGCCGGACCCAATCCCGTCGAGCCAGTCTCGCGTCATGCAGGCCCCGCGGCGGCCCATGGCATTAGCCTGCAAGACTTCGCACGAAACTCGTTCACACTTGCGTTCATGAATCGAAGCGCGCGTCTGCGTCCGCTGTTCATCGCTGCGTTGGCTGGGGGATTGTTCGCCTGTTACTCGATCAAGCCGCTGCCGCCCGACGCCCGGCTTGCACCGCCTTCGCCCTTCGACGGCAAACAGGCTGGCGACGCCCGAACCATCGCCGGCATCGAGCTGCGCTTCTGCCCCGCCGGGACCTTTGTCATGGGCAGCCCGCCCGGCGAGCCAGAGCGGCGCCCCGGCGAAGATCAGGCCGAAGTGATGATCAGCCGCGGTTTTTGGGCCGGCCAGCACGAGGTCACGCAGGGGCAGTGGTGGCGCGTGATGGGCTCGTTTCCCGATTCCTTCAACGTCGGTCAAGGGGATGGCTATCCCATGTACCGAATCACGTTTGCCGATGCCGAGGCGTTCTGTCAGCGGCTCACCAACCTGGCGCACGCCGCCGGAGATCTGCCCATGGACTGGGAATTTCGACTGCCCACGGAAGCGCAGTGGGAATATGCGGCCCGCGCCGGCACCACGTCGCCCATCTGGTTTGGCGATTCGGCGAGCAGCACCCAGGGCAACTTCCTCGGTCAACCCGGCTCGGGAGTCCGCGGGCTCGGCGGGCCCTACAACGGCGGGCTGCCCGGCCCGGCCTTGGACCTGACCGTTCCCGTTGGCAGCTACCCTCCCAATCCGTGGGGCCTGTACGACACCTGCGGCAACGTCAACGAATGGTGTCGCGACTGGGCACGCGGTCAGCTACCCGGAGGCGTCGACCCCGACCTTCACGATGTGCTGGGCGATCCCAACGACGCCGGTGACCATTCACGTTCCCGTCGAGGAGGCTGCTACGCCGACCCCGGCTGGGCCTGCCGTTCGGCCTTCCGGCAGCGCTTCGAACCCGAGCGCCGGCACGAACACATCGGTCTACGAGTCGTCGCCGTCCGTCCCTGACCTCGCAGGACAACAGTCGGCGCGACCAGTCTGTGCCACATCGTCGCTGACACGGGACAGCCCGCGGCGCAGACGGCGCAGGCCGGTGAGCTTAGCCGATGACGGTGAAGCAGCCGATGGTGACCTTGACTTCGGTGTTGGTATTGGCCTGGACGTCGGTGCAGGCTTTGCCAATTAGCTGCACTTGCCCAAGCGCGTTGTAGTCCCAGCAGCCGTCGCTTATGCAGGTATTGCTGGTGTCTTTGCGCCGATACAGATCGCTCTTTTGCCCATTTGTATAAAGGCTGACATTGACTTGGCTCTTGTCGGGGACTTTTCCGCCCCCTACCGTCGGCAAGTCGTACGTGCAGCTGGCCACTTTCTGGCGCGCGGTTGCGATGGCATTGGCGACGTTGGCTGCGCTCAACGCCCCGACGGTTAAGTCAAAGTGACAAGGAATCGTCGGGTCGGCTCCGGCTTTGGTATATGCGCGCCCGTTGCAGTTATTCGGCACATTGCCCGGTGATCCCGCATAAGCCATCGCAGACAGTGCAAGTCGCATATGATATGGGGGATAATTGCTCCCCGTCGGGTCATAGGTGTCGGATCCGGGTACGCCGATGATGAACGAATCGATGGGCTGGTTGGGGTCCTGCTGGGCTTGCGACAGCAGCGACACGATGTTCTGTGGATTTTCCCAGTCGATGGTGCAGCCGTTGGCGTCGGGATAGCCCGCGCGGACCGGGTTCGATAGCTGATTGCAGCTGATCGATCCGTCGGTGATGACCATCAGGATGCGCTTGCCGTTCTGCGGCCAGGCGCGCAGCGCGTCCATCGCCGTCTGGATCGAGACATAAAGCGGCGACGGATCGCCCAGCCCAGTATCGGGATTGTTGGTGTTCAGCCAGTCCTTGATCTGCCGTCGAACCCCGGTCGCCGCCGTCGACTTCAGGCCGTTCGTCGCCGCCAGGTCGATCTGCGGAAACGCCGGAGCGCCGCACGAGACCTGCGAGATTCCAAACACCTGCAGGCACATCGGGGCCGCCGTCGCCGCGCTGGGCGACGCATACAGGCCCAGCCACATGCTGTCGAAGACGTTCTGGTCGGTCGACTGCACAATCGCTTGCGCGGCCGCCTGCCACTTGTTGCCCTGAGCCATGCTGGCGCTCTTGTCCAGCACCACCATCATGGCGGCTGGCGACGACGCCGCCGAATAGGTCTGCGCCACTTGGCAGCCGCTGGGCGTCATCGTTGACGCCATGTCTTCGCCGTCGGACAGCATGATGCCCAGCAGCGGGTCGTAGCCGGGGTTCGACCCCGCACACGTCCCCGCCGCCAGGCCCAAGGTCCCTGCAGCCAGCCAATAGGCAAACCATCGATCGATCTTCATATGTGACCTCCCGCTTGGCGGAAATGGTCTTTTCATCATGCGGGCATAATCCCATATCGAGTCAATGAACATAATTTTATCCATAAATTCCACACACTTAGCCAGTGCCCCTTACCGAGTCGACACGCCCGTCCCGCAGCGCCGCGTTCATCCTCTGGCGAGCGGGATCGCCCCAGCGAATGCAGCCAGCACTATTCTTCTACATGCAAGACAACCAATACCAGCCAATCATTCAATATTTACAAATTACAGCAATAACACAAACGACAATACTGCAGTTATCTATTCGCCTTATCAATCTATACATCCTCCTTTGAGCCCCATTGAAACGGCGGGCGATGGACGGGGACGGCCTGAATCGCCGCACCGTGGGCTGGGTTGTGGCAAGCGATCGCGCGAGGCGCCACACGCGGCCGGCCGGGGCAGGCCCGACCGCTGCGCG
>JAYRFD010000058.1:0-1932 GCA_041908565.1 Polyangia bacterium
ACGAGCAGTTCGTATTCGGCGCCCAAAAGCGATGGATCCAGGTCGTCCGTCCGCGGGATCGCGCCATCGCTGGATGCCCAGGCAGCCCGCAAGCCAGGAGTCCAGATCGCGCGGTATTCGCGAGCGACGGTTCGCAGGATCTGACTAGCCGCCAGCGCCACGGCCAGCGGCCGCCGCCGCTTCTCGTCAGATCCCGAGGCTGAATAGCTGCGATCCAAGATGGCGACGACCCGACCCAGCCGCGTGCTGGCCGCGCTGCGCCCACCTTGCTGCACGGCGCGCTGCGCGGATCCGCGCAGGGCCGCGGCGAATTCTGCAGCCCGCGTTCGCCTCTCTTCCAGCGGCCGAGCCAACAGATACAGGCACAGCTTGGTCAACGGTGCGCGCGCCAGATCGATGTCGATCTCTGGTACATCCTGTCGATCCGCGGACTGCAGCAGGCGCAGCTTTTCGCCCGTCGTCATCTGCCCCGCAATGCGCGACAGAAATACATCCGGCGGGATGCGATGCTTGCGCGATAGCCCCAGCGCAATGGTGTAGGGCAGATCGTAGACCGCCTCTGCCGCATAGAACGCGCGACGGAAGCTCTCGAAGAGGGGCGTGCGATAGCTGGACTTCTGACGCGGGCCGACAAACAGGAAGCTGCCGACCTCTTCGGGAAGGCGCAGGTGGGCATGGGCCGCCACAGCGCGGACGTGCGCGCGATACTTCACTGCGTCGAAGTTCAGATCGGGGCGCCGCGCCAGATAGGCGGCAAAGACAGCGCGCGTGCGCCGGTTGTTGCAGCGCAGGCGTCGCAGATCGCGGAACAGGTGGTACGCGCGCTGCGGCGGCAGACTAAGAAGCGCGGCAAGGATTAGTTCGCCCTCTTCCGTGCGCTGAGTCCGCTCAGCGGGAGCCCCCGCAAGCAGCAGGTTCTGGATGATCAGCGCCTGATTGAAGTGGTTGACGCCCGCGGCCAGCGTGCGCGCGTACAGACGGCGGTAGTTGCCCAAGATGTACTCGTGCAGGAAGCGAATCGAGACGCTCTGGTCTTCGCGCGGCCCGTAGAACTCACTCTGCCCGGTGCACGCGAAGCAGGCGTTGATGAACAGCACCAAGTCTTCTTGTGCCACGCGCTCTGACGCGGTCATCGCTTGCTGCATGATCCCCTGCCCTGCCCGTCGCTCCGCGAGTCACTGCCCCCAAAAAGAAACGCCGCCAGAGGAGTAGCAGCGCGACTGCGTACGTCCTGTACAAAAACACCGTCGAGAACCGAGCCGAATCTTTTCCCTGAAACGCGTTCAGCCTCGGTAGGCTAGGGAAAAAGACAAGAGAAAGGCGCAGCCCACCCGATCTCCCGCCTGCTCCTCCGCGGTTTCTAAACAGACGCGGCCCGGTCACTCCTTTGCCCTGCCGCTCAGGGCGAACCGCAAGCGGGGGCGTCTGACGTCAGCCGCCACAAAAGCGAAAGCCGAGCGACACTCAGCAGCCAGCGCATCCACAACGAGCAACAGGGCCGTCATGCAGCCTACGCCGCAGCAGGTTCGGCTTGATCCATCGCCGCAAGCTGACGCTTCTTCGACAGTACCCCAACGTCGGTCCAGCGTGCGCATAGTCCGGCAAGGGTCGCCGCTTGGCCCGCCGATGAGTGCGAACCGCTGCAATCTTCGGTGCAATCTAGTGAATCGTTCTCGTGGTGGCGGATGGCGAGGCGGGCAGGCGATAGCGTGGCAGAGGCGGCAAATAGCAGCGGCCAGTAGAGCCCACATAGGGGACAGGAAGGCCACAGACGAGAATGGCGATGTAGATGGTTGCGGCAGTGACCACGACGGCGGAGTAGGCGATCACCATGGGGACGCCAAATAAACCCCGTCTACCCCGAAACCCGCAGTTCATGAGAAATGGTTGAGATCGCTGGCATCAGCGACGGAAGCAGGCTCGGCAGCAAAA
>JAYRFD010000059.1:0-14184 GCA_041908565.1 Polyangia bacterium
AGGCGGCCCAGCTCGTCGAGGGATTCGTGGAAGGCGCGATCGTCGATCTCGGGCAGCTGCACGCTGACCAGGATGGCTCGTTTGGGAGGAACGTCTGGGCCGTGTTGGTCCGTCTCAGACGAGGCTGGAACTTCGGATGATTGCTCTGGCATGTTGGGCGGCGAGGGAAGCGGCTACCTTAATGCGTCTCGCCGCCGCCGACAAGGACGCTGGCAGCTTAGAGGGTGATGCGAAGATTTACCTGCGGATCGTCGACGGCAGCTGACCCAAAGCCCAGTCGCTGCGACGAATCAGCGACGGCAGCCGAGCGCGCTGCACGACGACGACGCAGGCGAGCCAGCGCCTCATACGCAGCGATTTCGGGACTGCGCACCGGCGAGGCATTCTGACCAAACGCCCGCAGCCAGCGACGGAATTGACGGCCAAGACGAGCACGAAGAGAAGAGAAAACCTGGCCGAACTGAACCCATTGCATGTCATTCATCCTTTCGTCGGAAGAAAGACAGTATGGCAGGTGGGTCTGACAGTTCTGGGGGGCGGGAATTCGCCAAAATCAGCGACGGGAAATAAGGGTCTTTATCAACCCACCCGAAACACGCTGACCCGGGCCTTTTGGCAGTCGGTCTAGGCTTCGGACAGCTGGCTCAGACGCTGAAAAAGCTCGCCCCGACGGACCGAATAGGTTGGAACGGCATCATCCAGCACGCACTGTGGCCAGGCCACGACAAACGCGCGAGGCCCAACAGCGACGGAGGGAGCGCTGAGCCCACGGAGATCCACCTCGACCACCTGGAAGCCCAGGCGCCACAGATGACCGCGCAGCGTCGTCGAGATTCCAGGGGGCACCAGCGCAGTGCCGTGTACGCACAGAAGCTGAGTCGCCCCTGCTGCGGCGTCTTCAGCCCCCAGGCTGAGCACCTGCACTCTGTCGCCGGCAAACGCCGCGATCTGCGCCACGGTGACGCCCTGCAGGGCCCGCGAATCGACCAGCAATAGGCGACTGCCACCGACGGTCTGCAGGTACGCAAAGGCAGCCAGGCCGCTGTCGACCGCCACGGGAACGCGCAGCACGTGGGCCGCCATGGGCAGGCAGGCCGTGACCTCGTCGCAGGATGCATCGACAGAGCGCGCGCCGTGGCTGACCAAGAAGCGATTTCGCGGCAGACCGAGCAGATCGGCCTGGCCGCCCCAGACCTGCGTCGCGTCGCGCACCGACAAGCCCATGCTGGCTAGCTGTCGGCCCAGCGATTCCCAGGCGGGGCCGGATGCCTCGTGCTCTCGGCGGGCGCGCAGGAACATCGCTCCAACGCTGCCATCGGCTCGCGCGCCGACAAACACACTGCCCAGACGCGATGTCTGCACCCAGTCATCGCCGGTCGCTGACGCGGTCAGGAACATCGACGGGGGATCCAAGAGCAGGATCGTCCCACCAGCCCGCGTGATCTGGTCACACAAGGCCAGCCACTGTTCCAGCGCTTGCCGGCGGTTCGGCGCCCCACCCTGCGCGTTTGTCAGCGACGGATACGAAAGGATGAAGACCGATGCATCCATGGCTGTTTAGTGGCTCGCCCCGTCGGTGGGCTCGGTCAGGAAGCGGGCTGAGAAGAAGACCATGGCCATCGCCGCATAGCCCAGCGCATGCCACCACGCCGGGACCAAGTTCACGACGGTATCGGCCGGAGTGAAGCGGTAGGAATGGATCAAACCAAGGACGCAGAACAGGACGCCGCCCAAGCACCACTTGCCGGCGGTCTCGAAGCGACGCTCGATCACAGCGACGGTGCTGGCGGCCAGCAGCATCGAGGTGAAGATGAAGCCTTGCTCCAGCGTGAAGGCGCCATGGATATAGGTACCCGCGTCGCGAAAGGCGGGAATCAGCTTCTCGGAAAACTCGGGCCCGTTGGGGGAACCCAGGCCGGCGACGCGCAGGCCGCTTTTGGCCATCAGCGCCCCCCACGCACCGACGCCGGGCAGCAGCCCCAAGACAACCGCCGGAGCATGTTCCTTCGGCGTCGCTTGGAATGCCTGCGCCGTGATGACGATGCCGATCCAAAGGACGATCGCCATGCCGGCGTCGATCGGCACGGCCCAGGCCAGCCAGCCCAGCGTGCCTGTCAGACAGACGATGGTGGCGAAGCCGCCGTTTAGAATCGAATACCCTGCTCGCGCGCCCAAAGCCTTCCAGCCGGGATGGCCGATGTAGATCGTCGCCGGAAAGCACGACCCGAACAGTGCCGCAATGACGGTGCCGACGCCGTTGAACATCAGCGACGATCGCGTTGGGTAAGCGTCGCCCGCGGCCTCCGCAGATTCGACGTTCTGCAGCGATCCGATCAGGTCGAACAGCGCCATTGGGATGATGACTGCCAAGTAGCGCAGCCACGCCCCGCTGGCCAGCGCCGAAACCAGATCGCCAACCACCGGCACCGGCAGGTGCAGCGAGATGGCTCCAACCGGTCGCGCACCGACGGGAGCCAGGTGCGTAACCCAGGCCAGCAAGGTGCCCAAAGCGATCGCCACCAAGCCGCCCGGCAGGCCGCCTTTGAAGCGGACGCGCCCAAAGTAGATCAGAAGCACGATGGCCAGCGTGGTCAGTCCGACCAGCGGGTTGGCGAAGGTGCGAAACAGAAAGCCCAGCGAGATGAAGCCCAAGGCGATGCCCGACAGCGTCGAAAGCAGCGCGGCGCGCGGCGTCATCTTGCGCACGCGCTCTGCCACCAGCGAGCCCGCGATCGTGATCAGCCCCGAGCCCAAGCACGCCACCAGGCCCGCCTGCCAGGCCACGCGCGCGGGATCGGGTGCTCCCGCTGCTTGTGCCGCCAGCTTGGCCGGCAACATCACCAAAAAGACATACGCCAGAAGCGAGACGGTGTTGATGCCGTACGGCAAGGCGCAGACATCGCTGCGTCCGGTCTGTTGCGCAAGCTGCATAGCCTGCCGCGCATAGAACAGATTGCCGACCAGCAGCGAGACCGCCGCGCCAGGCAGGATGCGCCCGTATAGCAGGTCTGGCGGAAGACCCAGGACGAACCGACACAGGCTATCGATCAGCAGAAACTGAACCAGATTGTCGAGAGCAAGGCCGAAAAAACCGTCGATATCGCCGCGCACCAGCCAGCGCATACAGTGCCCCTTTGCCGAGTCGTTTCAGCATACTGCAAAGGGGGATCGGCCCAGCGGGATTTTTCGGACGGGTGGACCAGGGGTCGGACTCCGCTTCCCTCTACGAGACGACGCATCCACGGCGGCCCGCACACAGAAGTCGGTCTCCGCATTGCCCCCGACAAGCTGATATGATGCGTGGATGATCTTGGAGGACCTTGTGTCCTTCGAGGGGGCGGCAGGGGGCAGCAGGGGGTAGATAGGGCGAAGCCTTGTTCGAGTTGGACCGTGATTTCTTGGGAGCGGGGGAGCGGGGGCAGACCAATCTCCCTTGCGGCGCTCTCTCGATCGGGAGGCAGTGATGAAGGAGCTTTCGGTTGCAGTCCTCGGTGGCGGGCGGTGGGCCCGCGCGCTTATGGGCCTGCTTGTCCAGAACCAGCGCAAGCAACGCGGCGTGATCAAGCGCGTCTCGCAGTATGTGCCTCCACGTGGCGGGGCCGGGGAACGCGTTCCGACGGGGCGGCCCACGTTTCGCGCCGAGAGCGACGACGCAACCATGATGGGGGCGCTGGGCCCAGCCACGACAGGGCGGGGGCGATTCAAGGCCGACAGCGACGATGCAACCATGATGGGCACCCTTGGTCCAGCGGCTGGACGCGGCCATATGAAGGCCGACAGCGACGACGCAACCATGATGGGCACCCTTGGTCCGTCAACGGGACGCGGTCACACCAAGGCCGACAGCGACGATGCGACCATCATGGGCGGACTTGGCGCACTGGGTGGAGCCATCAAGCCCTTCAAGGCGCATATCAAAGCCGACACCGACGACGCGACCATGATGGGCGGTGGAAATTCGTTGGCCGATCAGCTCAGCGCGCGACTGGGGGCAGCGATGCGCCCCATGCGCGCGGGCGCGGGACAAAAGGCCGAGCCAGAAGAAGCCACCATCATGAGCGCCGGAGCGTTCGCTCCGCTGGCTGGCCCACCGACGGCAGAGCCGCTGCGGGCTTCGCTGAAGGCCAATGCCGAAGAAGCGACGATCATGAGCGCGGGATCCTTCGCCGGTCTGTCGATGACCGATGTAGAACCCGACGCAGCCAGCATTCCAAGCGAGCTAAAGGATGTCGCATCGGCCGATGTTCTGATCTTGGCCGTGCCGGCTGCCGCGGTCCGCACCACGCTGCGCCGCATTGCAGGGGTCCTGCGGCCGCAGCAGATCTTGGTGCACAGCATCGGCAGCCTGATGCCAGGAGAAAACGGGCTGCCGGCCCGCCTGATCTCGCAGGTGATTCAGGAAGAGACGCCACTCTTGCGCATCGGCGCGCTGGCCGGCCCCGCCCTCGCCGAAGATCTGGAGGAGTGGAGCCCAGCCGCCCTGGTCTGTGGCAGCAGCGTCGACGGTGTGACCGCCGCCATTCGCCAAGTCTTGGCCTGCCCCACCCTGCGCATCTACAGCAGCAGCGACGTCATCGGCGTCGAGCTTTCGCGCGCGATGAGCAGCGTCGTAGCCCTGGCCAGCGGCGTGTGCGAGGTGCTGGAGTTTGGCATCGCGGCGCGGGCGGTCTTGGTGTCGCGCAGCGCGGCCGAATTCGCTCGGTTGGGCGCGGCGGTCGGCGGGCGCGAGCGGACCTTTGCGGGCTTGGCCGGCGTCGGGGGCCTGATGGTGGCCAGCCAGCGCCGTGACGCCAGCGACTATCAGCTAGGCATGCAGCTTGGATCGGGGATCGACGTCGCCGACGCGCTCAAAGAAATCGGCCGCACCTGCGAGAGCGTCAACATGATCCGCGAGACCCACCGCCTGGCCGAAGCGCACGGCCTGCGCATGCCGATCCTGACTACCCTGCACCGCTGGATCTTCGGCAGCGTCGAGCTTGGCAAGGCGGTCAAAGACCTGCTCGACGACTCCAACTACGTCGAATAGCGCTCCTCGCGTCGCGGCTTCCGACGCCGACACACATCGATTCATCTTCACCAACGGGTCCTTGGGGAACGGAGCCGCACCAGGCAGGCTCCGATACGCCATCGCGTGGTTTTGTGCAGATTCATGCCCAATCGCCCGCGGCTCTGCCAAGCTGCACCGACGCTCCGCCAATCCGAAAGCGCCTGGCCGCACGTCGAGCACGATTCGGCCTCGCTCCGCAGCAGGCTGGCGGTTGGTAAGAAAGGTGCCCTTCATGCAGACCACGATCGTCGTCCGGCTCAGCCTCCTCGTCCTGTTCCTGGGCGCCGCTTGCGGCAGCCCTGTGCCCTCGTCTCCAGCCGACCGCGCACGGACGCCATCTAGCCCACCTTCGGACTTCACGCCCGTGCTGCAGCCCCCGGTCGCCTGCGGCACAGCGCTGCCCGGGCCGGCCCTGCGCCCCGAGCTAACCGAAGGGCAGCCGGGGTACGCGACGGATCTGGCCGCATTGGATCTGCGCAGCCTGCCCGATCCGATCGACTACTCGACGGCAAGCAAGCTGACCGTCACGCTGATCAACTACATGCTTGGACGCAGCGCAGGCACGCAGATCGCACTGCCGACGGTCCAGCAGCACGGCGACCTGGGCCAAGCCATCCTGGGGGCCTGGGCCAAAGGAACGGACGGACGCCCCGACTTCCCGTTTCTTCGACGAGGACTGCACTATTTCTATCCCTGTTCGCGACCGCTGCCGGCCAGCCTTTTGGACCTGCGACGGCTTTACGGAAATTACCGTGTATGGCCCTCGCACTCCGTCGACTGTTCGCGGGCCAAAAACGCCCCCCGTCGGATCTACGAAGAGCACGAGCTAGGCGTCTACGTCGCCGAGACCCTGTTCAATGGGCGCGTGCGCGAGACCGAGGTGCTGTTTTCTTCGCTACGCAGCGACGGACAGCTGGACTTCGCGGTCTATACAGCGGAAGGAGAGCTGTCCGATCGCAGCACATTCGCGGCCGCCGGCGGCAAAGAGACCGTGGGAGCCGCCCCGTACACCTGCATCAGCTGCCATCTTGACGCCGATCGCGGAACGATCACACGGCTTCACCCGACGGGCACCGGCGCCGGCTGTCGATAGGCACGAAAGGGCTCGACCCGCTGCAGAGACGCGCGCACTTGCGCCAAGTAACGGGAGCGTTCGGCTTAGCAGTCGGCGCGGAAGACCCAGACACCGCGGAACAGGTCGCGGCTTTCGCCCAGCCCGGGCAGATCGGCGGCCCGATCGATGTCTTGCTTGGTTGCGGGATAGGCATACAGCCAGCGACGGATCTTGCGGGTGTCGACCTGGCGTTCGCGCAGCATGCGCTCGACCATCTCGGCCCGCCGCAGGGACTCGCTGTCGCCGTCTTCGGGGGATGACACCACCAAAAACACGGTGCTCTGCAGCAGCGCCCGACGCACCAAGCGGTGCAGGCGATCCAGACGGTACGGCG
Source organism: Polyangia bacterium (assembly GCA_041908565.1). GTDB lineage: Bacteria > Myxococcota_A > Polyangia > Palsa-1104 > JAEUJZ01 > JAEUJZ01. The sequence goes on from JAYRFD010000059.1 coordinate 6,496, forward strand.
CGACCTCTGTTCCGCCTTTGGCGATGTACACGACCTCGTGCGGCAGGTGCGACATCAGCTTCAGAAAACGCCCACGATGCTCAGGATCGGCAGAGATGACCGCCGGACGAATCTGCTTGGTCGTGCACTGGCCGACGCCTGGCGACGCAGTTCCAGAGGACGCTCCGGGCTGTGTGCACTCGCGCTGGACGTCTTCCAGAAGCTGCCGAAGCTCAGGACTGCACAGGGCCAGCGTCAGACCGTCGTTCATCTCGCCCCGTAGCTGGTTTAGCTCGGCGCGCTGCGCGGCTAGCTCGGCGCGCAGGCTGGTTAGCTCGGCATCGCCGGGGCCACAGGCAGAAAGCAGGGACAGGCCCAACGCACACAGCCGACCAAGCCAGTTCACCGACGCGGCCTGACCGTGAAACAGGTGCTTATGCAGCGGAAACACGCGAGTGCGATGGGACAACGCGCGCTCCCTACTTACCCACCCGCACCGTCACTTCCGACGGGATCAGGTGCTGCGGGAAGTTGGCCAAGGCTTGCCGTAGGCAGGCGCCAAAGCCCGTCTGATGGACCACAGGCGGAGCCTCGACGATCTGCAGGGTGCCGCTGCGTTCAAGCTTGATCACGGCCCCGGCGGCCAGGTTGACGTCGGCTAGCTCTTTGCGCGCGCAGATGGTGACCGCCAGATCCTGCGCTGGGCTGCGCGTGCCGGTGACCACAAAGCGACGAGGCAAAGGCGCCTTGCCACCCTTGCCAGCCGACTTGCTAGCCGCAAGCTTGGCAGCCGCGGATCCATGCTCTGCCGTCGCCAAAGGAGAGCCCACCGCAGCCTCTGGCATCGGTGTGGCAGTCGTCGGTGTCGATGCTGCCGTCGCGACCGAGGGCGGCGTGGCGACCGGGCCGGGAGCGGCAGGGACTTCCGTCGCTGGCTTTGCCACGGTCGGGGTTGGCACCGGGGCAGCAGGCGCCGAAGGGCCACTTGGTCCCGACGATGAGGACGCCCCGGCAGCCCCGCCAATCCCGCGCCCAAAGACCACATACGAGCCCCCCAGAAGCGCGATCATCGCCACGCCAACCAGCGACGCGACGTAGATCTTGCGGCGGGTCCCCGGGGAATGGGTCAGCTCACCGGCTCGCTCGTCGACGGTGATCGGCGGAGCAGCAACGGCCCCGGGACCGTATGCCAGCTGTCGCGTGGCTCCGGCGGCGGCCAGGAAGTCTTTGATGCTTGGGAAGCGAGCGTCCCGATTCTTGCTTAGCGCGCGCTGGACGGCTCGACTGACGACGGCGCTGGCTTGGGTTTCATTGAGGGGTGGCGGGTCTTCGTGAATCACCCGCTCCAAGATGTTGAAGACGGAATCGCCGGGGCGGAAGAAGGCGGGCTGCCCGGCGAGCATCTCGTACAGGATGGCCCCCAGCGCAAACTGGTCGCTGCGTGCGTCGACTTCGTTGGCCTTGCCCAAGGCTTGCTCGGGCGCCATATAGCCCGGAGTGCCCATCAGCGACGCGTTGGCGGTCAGCGGAGTGCGATCGTTCTGTTCCAGCTTGGCGATTCCGAAGTCGAGGACCTTCACGAACTGCGGAAAGGCTCCAGTCCGGCACAGGAAGATGTTGCCCGGCTTCAGGTCGCGATGAACAACGCCCGCTCCGTGCGCGGCGCTTAGGGCTTCGCCGATCTGGGCGGTCAAGGCCAGGGCCTGTGGCATCGGCAAGATCCGCTGCCGTCCAAGGAGCGCCGCCAGGTCCTCGCCGTCCAATAGCTCCATGACCAGATAGGGGCTGCCGTCGGGCAAGGCGTTCCAGTCGGTGATGTCGACGATGTGCGGGTGCCGCAACAGACCCAGGATTTCGGCTTCGCGGCGAAAGCGGGCCAGGAACTGGGCGCGCTGGCCGGCCTCGACGTTCATGACCTTGACGGCAAAGCGGCGGGGCAAGCGCGTGTGCGCGGCCACATAGACCTCGGCCATGCCGCCCGCACCGAGCAAGCGCTCGATACGGTACGTGTCGTTGACGACCTGGCCGGGCGATAGCGGCATCGCCTCAGTCTATATCACGGGGATTAAGGGAACAGGGAGAGAGAAGCCAGGGAGTGCTACGGGGACAGCCCGGCACGATCCGAACGAGCCGGCCTGCCGGACTTGGACCTGCTTACTGGACCTGGTTGATGAAGACCGTCAGCATGGCGCCGGTCTTCTGAGCGATGACTAGATCGGGCTTGCCGTCGCCAGTGACATCGCCGACGGCCACCGCATCGACCGATGCAGGCAGGCTGGACAGCACAGGCGTGCTGGTCACCGTCGCACCATCGATCGACAGCACGATGACGCTGGTGCCTTGCGCGGCGATCACGTCATCCAGGCCGTCGCGATCGATGTCTCCAATGGCCATCGCCGTCAGGCCCGGTCCAATCAGCTTCGAGCCGACGGCAGACGAAAGCGTCTGGTCCAGGGTCGGATTGGCCATTCCGGCTTTTTGCAGGAACACGCTGGCGCCATCGCTGTGCGCGGCGACCAAGTCCACGGTTGAGGTCTCGGTCAGCTTGCCCACTCCGACACGAGCCACGGCCTTGGTCGTTGCACCGGTCAGGGTCACCGCAGCCGAATTCATCTGGCCTGGAGGCGGCAGCGTATAGGCCTTAAGGGGCCCATCCGCCCCCTCGCCAGCGACAGCCACCACTGTGCTATCGCGGTTCACCGCCACCGCATTCACCTTCGTCAAGTTCAGCATCTTGAAGGAGGTGTACACATCGGTCGTAGCCGCCAAGTCTGCATTTTCGACCGCAAAAGTGCCTGCTCCCATCGTGGCTCGAACAACTTGCCCTTCGCTGATATCGAGGAAGGAGGATAGCGGTATGGTGTTTACAAACGGTTCCCTATCAGGAAGAGCCTGCATGGTCGTTCCTGATAGCTGGTACTCGTTAATCTGGCGGTTGGTCGCACTTTCTTCAGAGAGGAAGACGTGGCCCTTTGCAACTTGGACCCAGCCTGGCTGACGAGCGCCGGTGTTATAGGTCGCCTTCATGCCGGCGGCGTCCATGAACGTGGGGGGTTGGAACACGCGGAGCTTGGCGGAGATGCTCTTGTCGCCGGCCTTGAGGGTGACGTTGATCGGACCCGGCATCACTGCCGCAAGCTGCGTCATCGACACATCGCAGTTGCCATTGCCCGACGCATCCACGGTGCAGCCCACTTCCAGGTTGCCGGGGAGGACCAGCTTGACGGTCGTCGCGCCCTTGGCGGTGACGCTCACGCGGCCTCCGTTCTTCGACAGGCGCGTCGTCACCACGGCCAAGTCGGCCGAGGTGCCACCGTCTGGCACGCAGCGCGGATCGCCCGGGCGCTCATCACACAGAGGCACGGAACAGCCAACCGCACCGCCCAGCACCAACGACGACAAGCCTACCGCTGCCGCCAGAGTCTTTGCTGTCATGTCCTTGCGTCGCATCTTACTTGACCTCCACCGCGCTCGCGGTCGTCGTGGACGAGCCCTTGCCCGAAGGCCACAGGATCGTCAGCGTCAGCCCAACGGCCAGAGCACCGCTGAGCGCATAGCCGCCGATGTACAGCGGTTGGTTGTGCAGAATGCAGGGGGCGCTGGTGCATGACAAGCCGGTCTCTTGACCGTCCGTCGCATGCAGGGCCACCGTGGGAATCAGGGTCAGCAGCAGGGCGCCGCCCAGGATGCCGGCTGCGATCTTGCGGTTCTTGGGCATCCGCGACCAGAAGTCTTCGCTGCTTGTCGCCGGTTCGCTCGACGGGACTGGTGCCACAGCGGGTGCGGACGGAGCGGGCGCAGCCACAGTCGGCGCGGGGGTCGGCGGCTCGCTGGTACCGGGGGCCACAACGGGCGCCGCCGGAGCGCTAGCAGCCAGGGCCGCCACGCGCTCACGATAGTTGCGCAGCGATCGCTCCGCTAGCTCGGAGATCGCGCGATTCAAGAGCTCTGGGCTGCAGCGATCGCAGACGCCGTGCTCGTCGTGGGGTACGCGACGAACGACGTCGAACACCACAGTCGTCAGATACTGCGATCCGGCACCGCTCGGCCGCAGCTGGGTGCTGAGCACCAGCTTGGCGCCCTCGCGGCTGCCGAGCTTGGTCATGCACTCGGCGTCGGTGCACAGCCGCTCGTTCGGTGCAACCTTGCCGTCCTGGACCAGTAGCTCGCCGCTCTTGGCCAGCGTGTCACGCAGCGAGGCCGTCAGCTTGGCATCGTACTTCCCCGAGGACTGCACGCCCAGAGAAAGCACAGGATCGATTCCTCGCTGCGCCCACACGGCAGTCGGCAGCAAAGCCACCAGTGCCGCAGCCGAAACCATGACGGATAGTCGAGCGCCCTTCATCCTGAAAACTCCTTGGAAAGATTGGGGATTATTTTAGCGCAGCCCCGCTGAATTGTTGGGGGTTTTCTGCGCATTGTTGGCGATCGGAGGCAGCTAGCGGCGCGGTGCCTCGCCTGGACGCAAGGGCCGAGGACGGGCGGGTATGCCAAAGGCAGGCAGCCCGCTTTCGATCACCGCAGGTAGCTTCACGCGACCGCGAGGCGAGTTGGCCAGGTCCTGTGCAGCCTCGACTGGGCCGGCGCCCCCTGGGTTGTAGCCGCTGCCAGGAGGCCCACCCCAGACGCCATACCGCGGGTTCTGGCACTTCACAGCCGCTTCCCAGTAGTGACGAATGATGTAGCGCCCCTGGAAGTTCGACTCGCCGTTCTTCTGCACCTGCGCGCCCTGATCGCCCAGCCCGCCTTCCCAGTTGGCGCGGCCACCGACGACGGGATCGGCCTCGCGAAAGATTAGGTCCGCGTCGAGGGTCTTTTTGTCATAGCGAGTGTGCAGGCGCGTCAGCACATAGCTCGGCGGCGACCCGAAGTACGGCACCCCGCGCGCAGGGCCTCCCGGTGGGCGAGGGACCGCTGCTGAGCCAGGCGCCGGCTGCGCAGAGCCGACGAAGTCCTCGTCCCCCAGCGTGTACAGATCGCTTGCTTCCAATGGCGGCGTCGGACAGGGATCGCAGGACGTCGTCTGCCAGGAATACTCGGTGACCACGGCCCGCCCGCCTGCCCGACGGAGAGTCTCATCGAAAAGCTCGGCGTAGAAGCTGGGAAAGTCTTTTCGAACGCCGTTCGCGACCTCGATGTTCGTCGGGATAAAGACGTTTGGATAGTTCGCCAGCTCAAAGCGCTTGGTGGGGTGCAGCACATAGACCAGCAGGTCCTGCGCCCCGTCGGCGTTGAGCAGACCCAGGCGGACCGGCAGCCGAAGCTCGGACGTGTCGTACGAAAAGCGCAGCGGCGATAGGACCACCAGGCCGTGCTTGTCGCGCTGGACCTTCTTGATATCAACTTTGGCGACGAAGAACTTCATCTGGTCCCGGATGTACGGAGCCAGCGCCTGCGCCGCGCCTTTGGGAATGTTGTACTTCGACAGACGCAGCCAAGCCTCAAGCCCTCCGGACTCTTTGGCGGACAGGATCAGAATCTGGTACTCGCCGACCTCGAACTTGGCCTCGATGGTGACGCCAAAGCGTCCGCTGGCGCTCTCAGACGGTGCCGAGGCGGGTATCGCAGAATACGCGACAGCCCCCGGCGGCGGCATGGGCGGCGGCACGTAGCACGGGTCCTGTTCCCAGTACTCGACCAGGCGAGGCGCGCTTAGCTGATCGACGCGCCGAAACACGTCAGAGGCCAGGGTCTTAACCTGTTCCTTCTTCAGCACGACGGGGACGGGCACCACCATCGCGAAGTCCTCTGGCGGGCCCTTGTAGTTGTTCGACATGCTAAGGGCGGTACGACTGCCCTTCCGAAGCAGAACCACCTGCGACGCATTGTTGGTCAGCGACGCATCGGCCCCCGACACAAAGAAGCCGCAGAAGGCGTGCGCGTATGGCGCGGCAGTGAGCGAAAGCGCCAAGACTCCGGCGAGGGTCCCCTTCTTCTTCCAACCAGCGAGCGACATGCAGCCTCCGAGCAAAGAGCGAGAGGCGTTCATCATAGCGCGTTCCGACGTCGGTTTGTGGGGCTGGGGCCGGACCAAGCCCGACCCGCGATCTACCGAAGCCTGCCGCAGCGGGATCGGTTATCCAACGTGAGGCGGACGCGCTGGGCAGCGAGCACCCTCCCGCATGCAAGCGGCTCGATCGGTCAAGTCCGAAACACGTCGGCGCACTGGCACACGACGCCGAGGCGTGGAAGTCGCTGCGAGCCCTCGCAAGAAGACGAGAGCGACCTATAACCTGAGGGAGATTATCAACGGAAGCCAGCCCCGAGAGAGCGGGACTGAGGGAGAGCGAAACAGGAGGCTGGTACGAGGAGGCTTACTTGGCTTCGGCGGTCTCGGGAGCCGGACGGTCGACCAGTTCAACGACGGCCATCGGGGCTGCATCGCCGTGGCGCCAGCCCGTCTGCACAATGCGCATGTAGCCGCCGTGGCGTCCCGAATAACGGGGGCCCAGCGTGCCGAACAGCTTGTGCAGGGCTGGGCGGGCTTTGACAACGCGCTGCGCCATGCGCATCGCGTGCACAACTTGCACGCGCTCTGCGTCGGTCCGCTTCTCAGCGTCCTTCGCTAGCACTTGGCCAACCGACACGGCCCAAGCGATGGCTGGCTCGGCGAAGCGGCGCAGCTCTTTTGCCTTCACAATGGTCGTCTCAAGACGCTCATGCTCGATGAGCGAGGCAACCATATTGCTCCACATCGCACGTCGGTGCGCCGACTCACGACCGAATTTCTTGCCTGATTTCTGGTGACGCATCTTTGATGCCCGTTCCTAGGTGCCAGCCAGCTGGCACTGGTTCCTTGTCGAGTAGCAGCTGCCTTGCGGTTGGTTTGTTGGGCCCGACTACGCCTTGTTGCGCTGCGCCGGCGGAACCCAGCCTTCAAGCTTCAGACCAAGCGACAGGCCCATTTCTCCCAGGATCTCTTTGATTTCCTTGAGAGACTTGCGACCGAAGTTCTTTGTCTTGAGCATCTCGGCTTCGGTGCGCTGCACGAGCTCACCGATATAGCGGATGTTTGCGTTCTGCAGGCAGTTCGCCGAACGCACTGACAGTTCTAGCTCGTCCACCGACTTGTCAAGGTTCTCGTTGAGCTTCTCTTGCTCTTCGGAAACCGGCTCATCGCTGGGCTCAAACGTCTCTTCGAAGTTGATGAAGATCGTGAGCTGGTCCTTCATGATCTTGGCCGCGTAAGCGACCGCGTCATCAGCCCGGACCGAGCCGTCTGTCCACACTTCCAGGGTCAGCTTGTCGTAGTCCGTCTGCTGGCCAACGCGCGCATTGGTAACGACGTAGTTGACCTTCTTGATGGGCGAATACAGCGCATCAATCGGGATCATGCCGATCGGCATGTTCGGCTGCTTGTTGCGATCGGCCGGCACATACCCGCGTCCCATCTGGACCACCAGCTCGGCGTGCATCTTGCCGCCACGCGACAGCGTCGCAATGTGGTGCGAGGGATTGAGGATCTCGACGCCATCAACCGCCTGAATATCGCCCGCCGTGACCGGTCCCTCACCCTCCTTGTCGATGCGCAGCACGCGCGTCTTAGAATCGTGCATCTTAATCAGCACGTCCTTGAGGTTCAGGATGATGTCGGTGACATCTTCGGCAACATCGGGCAGCGTCTGAAACTCGTGCAGTGCGCCATCGATCTTGATGGCTGCAATGGCCGCTCCCTGCAGCGAGGACAGCAGCACCCGACGCAGGCTGTTG